>CAILON010000478.1 GCA_903835865.1 uncultured beta proteobacterium | reverse complement strand
CTCATCGGCGCCATTGGGCTGCTCAAAAATATTCATTCCCCCGTGGCATTTAAGAAGGCAAAGAATTGGGTGTATCTTGGCTGTTTGGTTGGTTTTTTACTGTGGTTCTTTGGTTTTATTGTTATTGGTGGCGAATGGTTCTGTATGTGGCAATCCGAGCAGTGGAATGGAATAGAGGCAGCCTTTCGGTTCGTTGTCATTATTATGTTTACATTGCTATTTACCGCAATGCCTGAGCCAGAGGGCGACTAGAAATAGAGTCAGACATATCGGACCCGAGTCGATCCCCCCGGCCACCAAGAAACAATAAAACCACCTTCGGGTAGTTTTAGTGTTTGGGTTAGGTTATTCTGTTCTCGGTCAAAGAATAGGGTAATGAATTCATTGGCCTTCGTCATTATTGGCAACCAATCTAACTTAAATGGAAACTCATAAATGAGTACAAAATTTCAAGCAGTTGTTATTTCATTATCAGCTATTAGCTTTTCAGCATTCGCGCTAGATGCAGGTGTGGCGGCTACTGAGGCGACTCTTGCATCTCAAAATTCTGCCTTAAGTTCCAATACAAATGGAAAGGGTTACGGCCCTCAATCGCCTCGCGACTTAAGCTCTAAAACTGGCTCAAATAAGCGCCTTTTTAATCCCGCCCCTGCATACAACAATTTGAATCTCTGCAATATTCATACGCATAAAAATGCGGAGCATAAGGGTGGGCAATTTACCAAATTTGCCGGATACGGCGATGGTAAAGGTTTTGAATCTGGATATAAATTTTCTGGAAAACTTTCTGCTGCTGAATCAAAGCCTTTAGCTCAACAAGTTTGCAAAAGTGATCATGGAGGCTTAGAAGTTGGTGACACAATTGAGGTTCATTATGTGCATAGCTCTGCACAGGTAAAGCCTGGCCCAACTTTAGGTTCTTGCTTGAGCGAGTCAATTATTAATCCTCAACTACGAGTTGAGGCGCAGGTTTATGTATTGGTAAATGATCCTGCGGCACTAGACTTTGTAAAGCTTACAAAAATAGGCGAAGTTAATGGATACCAACAGGCGCCAAATATCCCCAAAAATGCTGGCACACCTATTAACTATGCTGGCTCAACCACGGGCCCTACTTACAATGAAAAAGGATCTCCAATACAAGTTTCATGGAGCGTCCATCCAAAAGTTTTGAAGGTGAATGCAGAATCTGTTGGCAAATGGTGCGAAGGGAATGAGTTCAAGGAAGACCATGCTCATGGAGTCAGAAATCTTGTTAAGGATCCTGAACTTCTCTCAAAAATTAAATAAATTACTTCACTATGCGTCAGGTTTCCTAGGCCCTGGTTGATTCCGCCCCGGTCCACCAAACTTAATAATGCCCTGCTTTATGCGGGGCATTTTCTTTTGGTCGGGCGGCCTTGCTACATTAAATTATTATTTGCATATATGACTTCACTGAGATTTGAATGGGAGCCTCGTAAGTCAACCCCTAAAGAGTCAAAAGCTTATTAAAGGCTATGAAGATGCGTAAAGAATATGATTTCTCAAAAGCCCGTAAAAATCCATATGCTTCTATGCTTAAGAAGCCCATTACGATTCGGCTAGATGAAGACTCTGTGACCTACTTCAAATCAATATCGGAAGAGGTTGGTATTCCTTATCAATCTCTATTTACGAGATTGCGCCACTTCCCATAAGAAATTAAATCTTAGCTGGAAGTAGTCT
>CAILON010000477.1 GCA_903835865.1 uncultured beta proteobacterium | reverse complement strand
ATTGGATTGCCATCTTGTCCTGAGAAACAATCAGCAGCGTCGTGACATGCTTGCGGAACTCGCGTATACGGTCAAAGCATTTGTGGGTGAAGTAAGTATCGCCAACCGATAAAGCCTCATCCACGATGAGGACATCTGGTCGTTCCGCGGTAGCCACGCTAAACGCTAAGCGCATTTGCATACCACTCGAGTAAAAGCGTACTGGCTGATCGATGTATTCACCAATCTCGGCAAACTCTTCGATGGACGGCATCATGGCGGTAATTTGATCAACGCTATAACCGAGCAACTGACCGGCCATATAGGCATTCTGCCTACCAGTAAAGTCTGGATGAAAGCCAATGCCAAGTTCCAGCAGTGCAGCAACTTTCCCACTCATCTCTACTGAGCCGGTAGTGGGCTGGGAAGTTCCCGAGATCATCTTGAGTAGCGTGCTCTTACCAGCACCATTCACTCCAATAATGCCCACAGCTTCACCAGGGTTCACGGTGAAGTTCAAATCTTGTAATACCCAGTTCAGGTTATGGCGGTCTTTGCTAAACGGAATAATCCATTCAGCCAGACGTGACCACTTGGAGGGGTAGCGCTTATAGGCTTTGCCGAGATTGCGAACAATGATCTGTGACATTAGAGCAAGTCCACCATTTCACCGGAACGCTTACGAAATAAGCGAAAGCCATTGATATTGAGAAGCACTGCTAAGACACAGATAAACCAGAGGCTAGACCAGTCAGGCATTTGATGGTTAACAAAAATCCCTTGAAAGGCTACCAGTAAATTAGTGAGTGGATTAAAGGAGACTAAGTAACGAATTTTCTCAGGGAGAATATTGGTGGAGTACACGATTGGTGTGAGCCAAAACCAAAACTGAAGAGCAACACTGTAAAAGTAACCAATGTCTCTAAAGAAGACATTGAGAACACCTAGCGTCATTCCTAAGCCAATGGAAAAGGTAACCAAGATGACGAGTAGGGGGATAACAGCGAAGAAGCAATAGCCTGGGAAGTTATCTGTCACCAATAAAAAGAGGGTGAAGAGTGAAAAGATAATGATGAAGTTCAGACCTGCATTGAGGATGACGATCACTGGCAAACAAAGGCGGGGAAAGTTGAGTTTCTTGAGAAGGTTGGCATTTTCTAAGAAGACCACTTGGGCGCGGGAGGTTAGCTCAGAAAAGAGAGTCCAAACAATGACGCCAATACATAAATAGATGCTGTAAGAATAAAGACCGGAACTACCTTCACCTGCTGCACCTGGTAAACGCGCCCCCATGACTTTGGAGAACACCAAGGCATAAACCAAAATAAGCGCTAAGGGATTGATGATGGGCCAAGCAAAACCTAGTAGGGAGTTCTTATACTTGGTTTGAAATTCACGCTTAGTACTACCCAGGATGAATGCACGGTATTGCCAAAGCGAGGCAATAGATGCAAATAAGCCAGGGGAGCGGGAGTTTGAATTGTGCATTGGCCCTAGTTTAATAAGGTTTTAAGAACAGACTGGGCACTTTCTTTCCAGGTCAGCCAAGGCATCTTGTCTGAGCGGGGGTGAGCACCTTTGGCATATAACGCTAGCCATGCCTCAATCGCCTGGGTCATCTCTTCAGGCTTGCTAGCCTGGTAGTAGAAAGCATGCTCTCCAGCCACTTCTTTGAAGACCGGAATATCTCTGGCAATGATCGGCACATGTCTTCTGGCTGCCTCGATTAAGGGTAGGCCAAAGCCTTCGCCATCAGAGGCGGCAATTAAGCAAGTGCTGGCAGAATAAATTTGATCAAGATACTCATCACTAATACTGTCTAACCAAAAGAGGCGCTTATTCAGTTCTGGGTGGCTTTCAATATGGCTGACGAGTTCATCGACCATCCAACCTTTTTTGCCGATGATGACTAAATTGACTTGAGCACCATTGGCCCACAGTTTTTCAAAGGCCGGCAAGGTTTGACTATAGCCTTTACGAGGTTCTAAAGTGCCGATCATCACAAAGCTCGGTTGCGCACTAATCTTGGCAATCACTTCACCGGCATTTGTAGGTAAGCCCGTAGTTGGTACCGAGTTTTCAATATCCGCACCGAGATGGAACCAAGCCACATCAAATTGTTTTGGCAAATCCGGGATATTGGTTTTGGCCCACGCACGATAGTCGTCAGCGACTGCCTTGGAAATGCAAATAATGCCATCGAACTTACTGATCTCGAGTAACCATTGACGATGATTAAATTCTGCAGCGCTTGGAAAAGCATTCGGGAAAAGGATT
>CAILON010000476.1 GCA_903835865.1 uncultured beta proteobacterium | reverse complement strand
CCTATGGCTTATTTACCTTCATTAAGGCAGTTGAGTTACTTGGTAGCCCTCGCCAAGGAGCTCAATTTCACCCGCGCAGCCGAGACTTGCTTGGTGGGGCAATCGACTTTGAGCGCTGGATTAAAGGAGTTAGAAGAAAGTCTTGGGGTTCAACTATTTGAGCGAGATCGTCAAAATGTCTCCATTACGCCAGCGGGCCTGGAGGTATTAGGTCGCGCGAAGACTATTTTGGCCGCCTCTGAAGACTTGGTTCAACGGTCTGGGTCGCTTGGAAAGCCGATGTCAGCAACGATTCGCTTGGGAGTCATTCCAACGATTGCACCGTTTCTGTTGCCCTTGGTTATGCCTAAGCTTCGCAAGCGCTTTCCTGATCTCAAAATTACTTTGCGAGAGGATTTAACGGCAAACCTCTTATCAAGGCTTGCGGATCATCAGCTAGACTTTGCTTTAATTGCTTTACCTTATGAGATTGGTAATTTACTTGTTAAAGAATTATTCAATGATGAGTTTTACTTGGTTGCTAAAAGTGATGACCCAGCCTTAAAGGCAAAAGAAATTACTTTACCGATCAAGATGGCAGATCGTTTATTGCTCCTAGAAGAGGGTCATTGCATACGAGAGCATAGTATGCAGGCCTGTAAAAAATCTGACATTCGTAATGCTGACGGCTTCGAGGCTACCAGCTTATTGACTTTAATTCAGATGGTGGAGTCAGGCCTGGGCATAGCGCTCTTACCAGAGATGGCAATTAAGGGTGGCCTACTGAATCATTCTGACTTAGTGTCTCGTCCGTTGGCTTCACCAGCCCCCAAAAGGATAATTGCTTTGGTTGCTAGAGCATCTACTGCACATCATGAAGAATTTTTAGCGCTCTCTAGCTGCCTTGAAGAATGCTCTGGAGGCGGTTCAGGGATGAAGCGTACAGCTAACTCTTCCTAAGGCCATCCCATACTTCGCTGTAAAGCTTGTTACAGTCTCACATTCAAATCATCATCAGTAAATAGAAAGAATCACATGTCCGGCAAAGTAATTATGTTTACCCCCGTTAATCTTGGCGCAATTCAATTGAAAAATCGCTTAGTGATGGCGCCCCTCACTAGGATGCGTGCAGTTGCTGGACACGTACCCAATCCATTGGCTACAACCTACTATGCGCAGCGTGCAAGTGCTGGCCTAATCATTACTGAGGCAACTCAAATTTCACCAATTGGCATGGGCTATCCTGCTACTCCTGGAATTTACACAGCTAAGCAGACCGCGGCGTGGAAAGAAATTGTGGATGCTGTTCATGCTAAGGGTGGCGCTATTGTTTCGCAGCTATGGCATGTTGGACGTATCTCCCATTCGTCTTTGCACCCTGAGCATGGCGCCCCAGAGGCTCCTTCTGCAATTCCTCCTGCTGGACAAACATACGGTGCCGATTGGCAGCTTTATGATTACGAGGTACCAAAGGCAATGAGCGTTGAGGATATTGCTCGATTACTCAAGGACTATGAATTAGCCGCTCAAAATGCTAAAGCAGCTGGCTTTGATGGGGTTGAGATTCATGCGGCAAATGGTTATTTGCTGGACCAATTTCTGCAAGACAAAACCAATCAACGACAGGATCAATACGGTGGTTCGATAGAAAATCGTTTGCGCTTGCTGGGTGAAGTGATTGAGGCAGTTGCAAAAGTTTTCCCTAGCGATCGCATTGGCCTTCGTCTTTCTCCCTATGGAACCTTCAACGATATTGGCGATAGTGATCCAGTAGCTTTGTTTAATGCTGCCATCAAAAAATTAAATGGCTATAACTTAGCCTATTTACACATGATTGAACCGCGTTCAACTAGTGCAGGCGGAGGCGACCAAGTGTTTGAGGATGCACCGATAACCTCAGAAATATTCCGCGCTGCTTATCAAGGAAAATTTATCACTGCTGGCGGCTACGATCAGGCTATGGGTGAGAAGGCATTGGAGGATGGCTTAGCAGATGCAGTGGCTTATGGCCGCTTGTATATTTCTAATCCAGATTTGGCTGAGCGTTTTCAGAAAAATGCACCACTCAATCCTTATAACCGAGCAACTTTTTACGGCGGTCAAGAAGCTGGATATATTGATTACCCAACTCTGTAAGAATCCATTTCTGCGTATTGCAGAATATAAGGCCTCTTTCTTAAATGAATAGAGGCCTTATTTTTTGTCCTCTGGATCCTTAAGGAGGTCGTAATGATTTGCAACTAGGAGCAAGGCAAGCGATGCGCAACCCATCGCAAAGAATTGCCATTGATGCATCATGGCGGTACCAACAACGGTCATTAATACAGTCCAGCCAATTGCCATCTTCGCTTTTTTAGAGAGTGGTTTCATCCTGAGCAATCCTTAAGCTTGCGCTTTAATCTTATTTAACATGCGAAGAAGTGTATCGTCTTTTAGGATGTAATGTTGCCATAAGCCGGCCAAGGCATGTATTCCAATTAGGAAATACAGCGAGTTTCCTAAGAATTCATGAATTCCTTCTACGGTTTTTTTCATCTCTGGATTAGGTGTGACTAGCTGAGGCCATACTAATCCAAAGAAATGAATTTCTTTACCACCATACTGAAAATAAAGCATGCCAAAGATGGGTGCTATCAATAGCAGGGCGTACATTAACCAATGCATTGCTTGGGCCATAGACACGAATAAAGGTTTTGGATTTTGAGGTTTAGGAACGCCATAAACTAAACGGACCATCAGCCGGAGAGCCATAGCTATAAAAATGAGTTGTCCAAAGACGCCGTGAACAGTTTTACAAAGTTCACGTGGCTCACTTCCCTTTGGAAATTGCCCTTTTAATTCAATGGCAATGAATGCTGCTATTACCAAGAGAAAAACGAGCCAATGAAGAAATATGGAGGCGGGGTGATAGTGTTTTGCTGGCATATATTGGTCAAAAATGATTTATCAATAAATATAAATGATAATCATTCTTATTACCAATACAACTTATAGGGGTAATTTATCCCTAAGGACGCCAAAAAAGGGCGTAAATTTTAATTAATCAGCCTGACTTTGGCGCTGAGCTCGTTCACAGTACCCCTTTTATCGATCTGCGATAGTCGGAGGGCCTCAACCTCAAAGTCCGTCTGTCCTGGATGAAATTCATCGTCATTTCGAAGGTCGATGACGTAAGTCCAGATCAGTTCGCGACCACGGTTCTTAAAAACATCTACTACTCGTTTCATATATACCGCCTATTTATTGAAGCTTGTTGATGCGGGTAATGGAGTTTTTAGGGACTCTTTAAGGTAAAGCAAATTCTTTGGTTCAATGCGAATAATGCCACCCCTAGGGCTATCAATGTCAGCTATTAAGAAAAAAGAGACGGCAATCACAAAGGGAAAGATGACAAACAAACCGATATTCTTTTTGAAGTTGCGCGCACCAAAACCAACTATTAGATTAGCGCATATGGCAATTGTGACCATCAGTGTCCAAGCTGTATTCGGGATACGATTCCACCAGGCAGCTTGAACATAGCCTTGAGAATTCAAAACATCATTCATGCCTGATACCACTAAGGCCATAATAGGGGTCTGATTGGTACGGGCATACGGCAGAATTTCATTCCACAAGGCATTTTGTAAATCCCCCGTCTTTTGGCGAATATTGACGACCACTTCTGAAGGCTGTTTGGAATAAAACAAAATACGTTGATCTAAATATTGATTGAGTAAATTTTTTGTTTTAGTAGCAGAATTTTCAGGCAAGAAGTCTGCCCTAAGATATTCGGTTCCAATCGCATTAGCTTCCGCTTCTTCTAAAATTTTTCGTTGATCATGACGATCAATCGCCATCGAGAAGGTAAAGCCAATAATTAAACCGAGGAGGGTAAGGGTTGCCGCTTGAATAACACCCAAGTCTTGTGAAGTCTCACTATCTTTCGTGCGATAGCGGCTGAGATAGGTGCTGCCAAACCAAACCGTTAGCGTAAACACGACAAGGCAAACCCCGAAGAGAATGATAGGGTGGTTTAGTAAGTATTTAATTTAAAAAGTTCCTGGGTACAAAATATCAGTGGTCACATTTTGAATATCGCGATGACCAACGTGTGCCATAGTGATATCCAACTCATTGTGAATGATTTCAAGGCACTTAGTAACACCAGCTTCGCCCATGGCACCCAAGCCATAAAGGAAGGGGCGTCCAATCATGGTGCCACGAGCACCTAGTGCCCAAGCTTTAAGAACATCTTGGCCTGAGCGGATGCCGCCATCCATCCACACTTCAATGTCATTGCCTACTGCGTTCACGATGCCGGGAAGTGCAGCAATGCTGGAGATTGCACCATCCAATTGACGCCCACCATGGTTAGAAACTATCAAAGCATCGGCGCCAGAGTTTGCCGCAAGTCGGGCATCTTCTTCATCCAAAATGCCTTTGATAATGAGTTTTCCGCCCCAGAGTTTTTTAATCCATTCAACGTCTGCCCAACTTAAGCTTGGATCAAATTGCTCTGCTGTCCAGGAGGCAAGGGAAGACATATCGCCAACTCCTGATGCGTGACCTACGATATTGCGAAAGGTCCTGCGAGGTGTCATTGCCATCCCCAAGCACCAGCTAGGCTTCGTCGCCATATTAATCATGTTGGCGATGGTAAGTTTGGGTGGGGCTGTGAGGCCATTCTTTAAATCTTTATGACGTTGCCCTAGGATTTGTAGATCCAGCGTCAGGACCAGAGCTGAACATTTGGCGGCTTTGGCGCGCTCAATTAATCGTTCAATGAACCCTCGGTCCTTCATGACATAGAGCTGAAACCAAAATGGTTTGGTGGTACGTTCAGCCACATCTTCAATTGAGCAAATACTCATCGTGGATAGGCAAAAAGGAACGCCAAATTTTTCTGCAGCAATTGCAGCAAGAATCTCACCATCGGCATGTTGCATTCCTGTTAGCCCTGTTGGTGCTAATGCAACTGGCATGGAGACTTCTTGACCAACCATTTTAGTTTTAGTTGTGCGGTTATTCATATCAACAGCAACGCGCTGTCGAAACTTTATTTTTTGAAAATCAGATTCATTTGCGCGGTAAGTAGACTCAGTCCAAGAGCCGGAATCGGCGTAGTCATAAAACATCTTGGGGGTACGTTTTTTATGAAGTACTCGTAAGTCTTCAATATTGGTGATGATTGCCACTATTTATCCTTCTATTTATGGAGTATTACTTTATTTATGCTCTATCTTAGCAATACCGAGGATTTGTTTCTACAATGTTAGGGTATCCCTTGCTCGGGCCCCTTGAATACCCATTTGCCCTTGAATACCCTAAATGCCCCAGCTTAATCTCTCGACCGTTTTCTATTTATTAATAGCCACCATCTTATGGGCTGGAAACGCCATTGCTGGACGCGCACTGGTAGGTAGCGTTTCTCCAATTACCCTAAGTGCCTTGCGTTGGGGTTTAGCTGCCTTACTTTTACTGCCTTTTGGATGGCGCATATTTAAGCCCAGCAGTCCCTTATGGAAAAATAAAGTTCGTTTTTTGCTGCTTGGTTTATTTGGGGTTGGTAGCTATAACGTTCTGCTTTACCTTGCGCTTCAGACTTCATCGGCCATCAATGTCACTTTAATTGGGGCAAGCATGCCCATATGGATGTTGTTTATAGGCGCCGTCTTTTACCAAGTGAAGCCCAGCTTTCTGCAAATGATTGGTGCAGCCGTCTCTATGGTGGGAGTATCGGTTGTATTAACTAGGGGTGATCTTAGCGCTTTGATGTCCATGCAGATGGTAGTGGGCGATTTATTAATCATGGTTGCCACGATCCTCTGGGCTTTTTATAGCTGGATGCTTAGTCGCCCTGGGGGAAGTACCGAGCGCCAATGGCCTTGGGCTGATTTCTTAATGGCCCAAGTTTTAGTGGGCTTGTTATGGACAGGTTTTTTTGACGGCTTTGAAATCGCTACAGGACATGCCTATGTTGACCTCAACCTCTGGACTGGATCACTCATTCTGTTCGTCGCGATTGGACCTTCATTGATTGCTTATCGTTGCTGGGGTTTGGGGGTATATGGAGCTGGGCCAACAGTGGCCGCCTTTTTTGGTAATTTCATCCCTTTGTTTACAGCGCTTTTATCGGCTGCTATCTTGGGCGAACCTCCTGGCTTGTACCATGGGGTTGCCTTTGCCTTGATCGTCGCCGGCATCTGGGTCTCATCAGCAAAAGGAAGATCTGCCAAGGCTTAGTGCCTTCAAGCCCTTCTAGGTAAGAATCGCAAAAAAACAGTACAGTTACCTCTTTTGCTTTCTTGGTTTTTCAGAAAATATGGTCGATGTTCTTGTAATTGGGGGCGGCAATGCCGCTCTTTGCGCCGCCCTCGTGGCGCGTGAAGCCGGCGCTAGCGTAACCATTTTAGAGTCAGCTCCCAAAGAGTGGCGGGGTGGAAACTCGAGCCACACTCGAAATTTGCGTGCCATGCATGATGGCCCACAAGATGTTTTATTGGGCACCTATTCTGAGGAAGAATACTGGGAAGACCTTCTCAAGGTAACTGGTGGCCTGACAAATGAAGTACTTGCCCGAATAGTTATACGGTCTTCATCTACTTGCCGCGCATGGATGATGAAGCATGGCGTTCATTTCCAGCCGCCGTTATCAGGAACCTTGCACCTCTCTCGTACGAATGCATTCTTTATGGGTGGCGGTAAAGCCTTGGTGAATGCGTATTACCGTAGCGCTGAGAAAATGGGAATCCAAATTCGCTACAACTCATCAGTAGATTCTCTAGAAATCCAAAACGGTCAATTTGTAGCGGCCCATGTTGGTAAAGAGCGCATCGAAGCAAAGTCTTGCGTATTGGCTGCTGGCGGATTTGAGTCGAATCGCGAATGGCTAAAAGAAGCCTGGGGGAAAAATGATATAGGCGAGTTCCCCGCAGATAACTTCTTAATTCGTGGCACCAAATTTAATATGGGTGTCCTCCTCAAATTTATGATTGGGGCGGGAGCTGATTCAATCGGCGATCCAACCCAGGCGCATATGGTGGCAATTGATGCGCGCGCGCCTTTATATGATGGTGGGATCTGTACCCGCATTGATTGCGTATCTTTAGGTGTAGTGGTTAATAAAAATGCAGAGCGTTTTTATGATGAGGGCGAAGATTTTTGGCCTAAACGTTACGCTATTTGGGGTCGACTAGTAGCGCAGCAGCCGGGGCAGATTGCCTATTCCATTATTGATGCCAAAGCTCTAGGTCGATTTATGCCACCAGTCTTTCCTGGAGAAAGAGCAGATACGCTCGAAGAATTGGCGGATAAGATAGGTCTTGATCGCGCAACCTTTTTGAAAACAATTCACGACTTTAACGATGCTTGTGTCGATGGTAGCTTTGACCATACGGAATTGGATAATTGTCATACCGAAAACTTAGTTCCTCCAAAAACCCATTGGGCAAGAAAGATTAATGTGGGCCCTTTTTATGCCTATGCAGTTAAGCCAGGTGTGACGTTTACCTATTTAGGTTTAAAGACCGATCAAGATGCCACCGTTTACTTTGATGGCAAACCCAGTCAAAACCTATTTGTTGCCGGAGAGATGATGGCGGGCAATGTTTTAGGTAAAGGCTACACCGCGGGGATTGGTATGACTATTGGTACGGCATTTGGCAGGATTGCGGGAGTAAGCGCCGCTAAATCAGTCGGCCTCAAGGCGGAGTTAAATGATGCATCAGCTTAATTCTTTAATCCAAGAGGCATCAAATCTAGGCGGCGGGAGAGCTGATCAAGAGGTGGCGCGCATCATGCAGATCTGTAATGCTTGCCGTTACTGTGAAGGCTTTTGCGCTGTTTTTCCGGCGATGACAAGACGGATTGAGTTCAATACTGCAGACATACATTACCTTGCAAACTTATGCCATAACTGCGGCGCTTGTTTGCATGCATGTCAATATGCCCCTCCCCATGACTTTG
>CAILON010000475.1 GCA_903835865.1 uncultured beta proteobacterium | reverse complement strand
TCTAGACGCTAGAGCTACGTATGAAACAGCAGAGTCAGAATGCGCTGGCATTGGCGCAATGGCTTGAAAAGCAACCTGGTGTCGAGCGGGTTTATCACCCTGGCCTGAAATCTCACCCCCAGCATGCCTTGGCAATGCGCCAGCAAAAAGCAGGTGGCGCGATTGTTTCCTTTGTCCTCAAAGGCGGGAAAAAGGCGGCCTTTAAACTCATCAATCAAACCAAGCTTTGCTCAATTACTGCAAACTTGGGTGATACCCGCACTACCATTACCAATCCTGCGACTACAACGCATTGCCGCGTCAGTCCTGAGGCTCGTAAAGCTGCTGGAATTACTGATGGTCTGGTAAGGATCGCAGTTGGTCTTGAGAATATCAATGATTTAAAAATTGACCTCATTGATGGACTCAAAAAATAATCAAGTACATCAGAGTAAACCAATGGGTTTTTCTGATGCTACTCAATTCTGGAATGAACGCTTTGATAAGGAAGAGTTCATCTTTGGAAAAGAGCCCAATGAGTATTTGGTTGAGCAAGCCTCGAATTATCTAAAGAAGAATGATAAAGTCCTTTGCATTGCTGACGGCGAAGGACGCAACAGCGTTTGGCTTGCGAAGCAGGGTATGCAAGTAGTTGGTTTTGATGCATCCGATATTGCACTTGCCAAGGCAAAACAGTTTGCTAAAGATAATCAGGTAGAAGTTGAATATACATTCTCTGATACAGATAGCTTTACATGGCAAGCCAATACTTATGATGCAGTCATTGGAATCTTTATTCAATTTGCCGATCCAGCAATGCGTGAGCGGATCTTTCAAAAGACTTATGAGACTCTAAAGCCAGGCGGTATTTTTATATTGCAAGGCTATACCCCCAAGCAGCTTGAATATAAAACCGGTGGCCCATCTTTGCTTGAGCATCTCTACACAGAAGAAATGATTCAAGATCTGGCAAAAGAATTCCAAATACTAGATTTGTGCAGCTATGAAAAAGAGCTGAATGAAGGCGCAAGACATGCAGGGATGTCTGCTTTATTGGGATTAGTAGCAAAGAAATGAGTTATCTGTCATGAAGACAATAGAAATTAAAAGTGCATGGCAGGGGAATAGTGATTACAGCGCTTCCGCAATTCATGGCTGAGCGCCTTACGCTGAGCTTCACGAGGATGCTCGAGGCCTTACAACCATAAAGGGTGATTCTCAATGGTTGTTTTACCTACAATTTTTACTGGAAAGGGAGCCTAGGCTCCCTTTTTACTTCCCCAGAATGGATCAGAAATCATTTCCTTACGCGCTATGTCAAACAAAGTTCCTTTTTTATGATGTAGATCAAATTTAACTTGATTTGCACACCAATCAACTTGACTTACTTCTATATAGTTAATATTATACAATTAAATATATTATTTAAACCTTAAATGAGGCCTAAAGATGGGTAAGCAAGTAGAGCAAAGAAAGCCAGCGCCATATATGAATCCGCTTTTAGCGGGTATTCTTCTCGGCATTGTTTTGTTGACTACTTTTGTGACTACAGGTCATGGATTGGGCGCCACAGGTTTTACTACAAGGCTAACTGCATGGATGGGAATGTATATTGCACCAGTTGCTACAAATGCAAATGACTACCTTGGTGGCATGGTTGAAGATGGCAAGCCGCTAAGCGCATGGATATCGTGGCAGGTAATTGGGGTAGCTCTTGGCGCTCTTGTTTCGGCATATCTTGCTCATAGGATTCAATTCAAATTAGACGGTGCCAGGTTTTTGGGTGGATCTAAACGTCCATGGACCGCATTGATGGGTGGAATTTTGGCTGGCTTTGGGGCTAGGGTAGCTGCTGGATGTACAAGTGGTTTGGGATTATCTGGAGCGGCCGTTCTGAGCTTGGCTGGATTCACCTTCCTTGGAACATTTTTTGCGGTGGGATTACTCGTTAGCCGCTTTTTGAAAGAGGAGAAATAAGATGGGAATAATCCTTTCAGGACTTTTATTAGGCGCTGCATTTGGTTTTGTATTGGAGCGTGCTGGTTTTGGAAATCCAAACAAATTAACTGGCCAATTTCGTTTAACGGATTGGTCAGTATTTAAGGTGATG
>CAILON010000474.1 GCA_903835865.1 uncultured beta proteobacterium | reverse complement strand
ATTGCAAGCGACCTTGATTCATATCTGTCATCCCCTACTGGAAAAGGTTAATTTTAAATATTTCATCTGATATTAGGGTATTTATGACCAAGATTGCGACAAGTTTCGCACTGGCATTGATTTCATTAAAATCTGCTCAGCCAGAATCTGCGCTTGTTCCGACCCAATCCTCGGCTCAGTCAGCTCATTGAATTTATCTAGTAATTCCTGATCAGTGAGTGGCTCATCAGGATCCCCGTGGCGAGTACGTTGATGATGGGTATAAATCTGTCCATCTTGCATTTCAATTTGGACTTTAGCAGAGCGATGAATGGGAAATTTATCCGCGCACTCTGAATCAATAGACAATTCAATCTTATCTTCGAGAGCATAAATCTGGAGATTCGATAGGGCATCTGGCAAAAATGCCTTCTCTCGAACTCGTCCCAGAATCATTCTTGCAGCTACCGTGTAGGTCAAACTAAACTTCGCCTCAAAAGGAGTGGTGGGATGAACATATCGACAGACCTCAGCAGTTGCCCGATAAGCCCCCACCCTAATTACTTGAATCTTCGTTACATCAATTGGGTGCTGAGTTAACAAATTAGCAACAGCATCAATTGCTGGAAAATTATGACCGCAACATCCATGATTCTTGAAGGTTATCTGATCAATATTCCACGTGGAGCCGAGATTCTCAAACAATTCATGCCATCGTGGACCATCGCAAAGAGCGGCCCCGAAACCTGCATCTCCCTCCAATAAATCTGGAGTACCAGTCATGCCCGCCTGAGCTACTAATGTAGCGTTTAAGCCAACCTCAGCCGCGTGCCCTGGATGCATTGGTTTTGTCATGGAGTCCGACCGAAAGGCTTGCTGCAGACCGCTCGCAAATGTTCCTGCAGTAGCAAGTGCATCGCATGCTTGCGCCGCATTCAGATTGAGCAAGTAGGCGCAAGCTGCAGCCGCCCCGAATACGCCAACAGTTCCTGTCGTATGAAAAAACTGATAATGGCTAGGTTGAATGACTTTACTAATTCTGGTGGATACCTCATAGCCAACAATGATGGCCGCAAGTAACTCGTCTATGGAGTCATTGCGCTGCTCTGCTAGAGCAAAAACAGCAGCAATTGTTGGGCACGCCGGATGAAAAGCACCGTCACGAAAGATATCATCAAACTCTGCAATATGTGAGATGGTTCCATTTACAAATGCTGCGGCTCTAGAAAATGCTTTTTGATCAGTCCCTGCAATCGAACATTGCCCAAACCCAAGCTCCTCTGCATAGGCAGACCTAAGCCTCATTGCAGCATCAGTATCAGAGCCTGCAATCAGTGCGCCATGCCAGTCCAAGAGTGCTCTGCGTGCGCTATGCATCGTTTGCTTTGGAAATGCAGTGTGGTGGCTCGCCTCAATAAATTGGCCAAACTCTTGTAATAAAGTCATGATTTACTCAGGCTTGGCACCAGAAGCCTTTACGATAGGCGCCCACATGGCGTAATCATTGCGAACAAATTTTGTGAACTCTGAGACATTCATGGTTATTGGATCAGCCCCGAGACTAAGCAGTTTTTGCCGAATCATGGGCTCTTCCAAAATACTCACAACTGTTTCATTCAGCTTCTTCACAATCTCGGGATTTGTACCAGTAGGGGCAAATAAACCAAACCAAGCTCCTGTTGCAATATCAACACCCAACTCATTTAAAGTTGGCAAATCTGGCATTGCGCTAATTCTTTTTTTCGAAGACACGGCAATAGCATTGAGTTGACCAGCTTTTATTAACGGTACTACTGATGGCGCAGTCGCAAACATAAATTGTAGGCGCCCAGCAATCAAATCCCGAGTTGCTTCTGCACCCTTGTATGGAATATGACTAGCGTCAAGCCCTGTCTTTTGTGATAGCTAATAGCTAATTAAATGGGCCGTCGTGCCAATGCCGGTAGAACCATAATTTAAACTTCCTGAATTGGATTTTGCATAAGCCAAGAACTCTTTCCAATTCTTCACACCAATAGTTGTTGGGACCACCAAAATATTCGGAACATCTCCCAATAGAGCAACTGGCTGTAAGGCTTTTTGAGGATTTACTGCTAAATTTCCAAAGAGGGTAGGATTAATTGAAATGGGTCCAATTGAATTTGCTAATAGCATATATCCATCAGGCGTAGCACGACCGACAATCTCTGTACCCATATTGCCTGCAGCACCTGGTTTATTTTCCACAATGACGGGAACCTTCCAGCGGATGCTCATTTGATTAGCAACTTCTCGCGCCAAAATATCAGTAGTTCCACCTGCAGTAAAGGAAACAATAATTTTGATTGGCCT
>CAILON010000473.1 GCA_903835865.1 uncultured beta proteobacterium | reverse complement strand
TCTGTATTTTTAATGAGAAGGCCAATTGGCGCCCCAGTAGTTTTACCTTCAAATACGCCGGACAAAATCTCAACTCTGTCCTCTTCTTTGCGTTGCGTCACGTGGCGTGATGTGCCTGGCTTACGACGATCTAAGTCAATCTGTAGATCAGTCTCTGAAAGTTGCATGCCTGGTGGGCAGCCATCAACAACAGCCCCTATAGCGGGACCATGGGATTCACCAAAAGTGGTGACGGTAAAAAGGAGGCCTAAAGTATTTCCTGACATATCGACATTATGTCATTTGTCACGATTTTCAGGCTAGAACCGCTTAACTAGAAGCTTTTTCGGTATCTTCGGGCCAATCTCGAATATATGCCTTCAACATCGAATTTTCAAAGTCTTGGGCCTCAACGACAGACTTAGCAACGTCATAAAAAGAGATAACGCCCATAAGCATTTTTTGGTCAACCACCGGAAGATATCGTGCATGGTCTACGAGCATCATGCGGCGAACCTCGTCAATTTCAGTTTCCATGTTGCAAGTTAATGGCTTTGTATTCATTACAGATTGAACCTGCAAACCATCTAAATTGCCATGATGTTTTGCTAGGGCTGAAATAACTTCGCGGAATGTCAAAATTCCAACTAACTTGTCATAAGCCATCACAACCAAGGAGCCAATATCATGTTCACTCATGACCAGCACTGCGGTCTGCAATGCAGTTTCAGGGGCAACAGTAAATAAAGTACTGCCCTTAACGCGCAAGATGTCACGAACTTTCATTAGGTCTCCGTAAATAATACTTCTATGGAGTCAATATATCCCTAAGGCCTCCATGAATCAAGGGTTAACACCACTCTTTTAGTAACGAATAACCCTAATGACTCCAGTCCGTATGTCTGGTAGGTTAGCTACAAGTACTGCCCCTGCTAGGGTAATCCACCAAGTGAGATAGATCCAAATCAGTGCAAGTGGAAAAATTGCAAAGGCACCGTACACCGTCTTATAAAAGGCGGTATGGGTTAGGAAAATGGCAAACCCAAATTTCATTAATTCAAAGGTGAATGACGCAAAAAATGCGCCAGCAAATGCATCTGCCCAAAGAATTTTGGAATATGGAAGAATCTTGTAGACCACGGCATACACCGCGATCGCAAGAAATATGGGGGCAATAGTGGCAACTAAACGGAATCCTAGGGAAACCGCTGTGATCCACCCTTCGGATGCACTAAATAGCACGCCGCTAAGGTAAATTCCCAAACCCAGGAGAATGGGACCCAAAATAGTAGCCGCCCCATAAATCAAGAATTTTTTTTGTAGCGGCCGCCTTTCCTGAACTTTGAAGATTTGGTTAAAAGCAGCTTCAATAACTGCTAGAGTCATCACTGTTGTGACAACTAAGCCTGCCAAACCTATAAACGTTAACCCCCTAGCCTTTGAGGAAAACTGATCTAAATAAACAAAAACCTGCTGATTTATTCCGCCCGGCATATAGGTGTCAATCAACCAATAGCGAAAGGCGTTCTTAATTTGAATCACACTGGGCAAATAGCCGATTAAGATCGTGGCAAGCGTGATCATGGGAACCAGGGACAGGGTCGTAGTAAATGCCAAGCTGGCTGCTATTTGATTTAAGTTCTGCCCACGATTGCGATCCCAGATCTCTTTACCAAGAGACAGCCATAATTGGGGGTTACGAATAAGGCGCATCGCCGTATCATAAGAGATCATATGAGCCAACACGATATTTTAGTTTTGTACTACTCCCGTTCTGGTGCCACTAGGGACCTAGCGCGCTACATTGCCGAGGGAATCGAATCGGTCCCAGGCGTTAATGCGCGCCTTAGGACCGTACCCGCAATCTCTGCCGTCACTGAGGCAACGGAACCTTCCGTTCCATCGGATGGCGCCCCTTATGCTGAGCTATCTGACCTAAAAGAATGCATTGGCCTTGCTTTAGGCTCGCCAACACGATTTGGCAATATGGCGGCGCCCATGAAATACTTTTGGGACTGCACCTCATCCGAGTGGTTAGCTGGTGCTCTGATAGGCAAGCCTGCCTGTGTTTTTACAAGCGCAGGCAGTTTGCATGGCGGTCAAGAGACAACCCTGCTCACCATGATGATTCCTTTGCTGCATCACGGCATGATCATTCTGGGTTTGCCTTATAGCGAGTCAGACCTGATGTCTACCAATTCTGGCGGAAGCCCCTATGGAGTCACCCATCATGCTCGCTCTCACGGTAATGAGCCAATTAGCATTGAAGAGCAGCGCCTCGCAAAAGCACAAGGTAAGCGATTAGCTCAAACTGCTCTCCGACTGATTCAATCTTAAGAATGGCCATCATTCAAATGTACAAGAAGTTGCTTGAAAAAAATCCCTACCAATTATTAGCTACGGCTGCCTTTATTGATTTATTCATTCTTTGCGTTTGCTGGGAGTGGTTCATTTCTCCTTTGCGGCCAAATGGATCTTGGCTTATTTTGAAGGGATTGCCCCTACTATTCGCCATTCCTGGCATTTGGAAGGGCAAGGTTTACACCATGCAATGGGCGTCAATGTTAATTCTGCTATACGTCACAGAAGGTTTGGTGCGCATTTTAGAAACCGGCACAAATTTTTGGCTGGCTCTAATAGAAACTATTTTGGCGACTACAGGCTTTATCTGTTTATTGATGTACTTGAAACCCATCAAGAAAGAAGCGAAGGCTAAAAAGAAATTGCAGGCTGAAGGATGAAAGCAAATTTAATCACCCAATTTGAATCTATTTTGCTAAGCAAATATATTCTGACTGATGAGGATGATAAAACGCCTTATCTGACGGATTGGCGAAAACGCTATACGGGTAAAGCCCTTGCAGTACTGCTACCAGGAAGCGTGACTGAAGTGGCTGCGATTGTTAAGATTTGCGCAGCCGCAGGAACCGCAATCATTCCTCAAGGAGGGCATACTGGCTTTTGTGGTGGAGCAACTCCAGATTCCAGTGGTGAACAAATCATTATTAATCTAAAGCGCATGAATCAAGTTCGCGAGATTGACATTGCAAATCAAACCATCAGTCTTGATGCGGGTTGTATATTGCAATCAATACAAGAAAAAGCAGCTACACAGGGGTTTTTGTTTCCACTAAGCCTTGGTGCCGAAGGTAGCTGCATGATTGGAGGCAACTTAGCCACTAACGCTGGCGGTACAAATGTACTGCGCTATGGCAATACTCGCGATTTATGTCTTGGCTTAGAAGTGGTTACAGCTCAAGGCGAAATTTGGAATGGCATGAAAGGTTTACGTAAAGACAACACTGGTTATGACTTACGTGATTTATTCGTGGGGTCTGAAGGCACTTTAGGAATTATTACTGGAGCAGTGATGAAGCTGTATCCATTACCTATTTCACAATGGACCACCCTGGTTGCAACACAAGATATTACTTCCACTATCACTCTCTTAAATCTTTTTCAGAAACGCGCCACTTCTTTACTCACGGGTTTTGAAATGATGACGGAAGAATCATTGGCGCTCAACCAAAAACATTTCCCGCATATGGCCAATCCATTGAAAGGAAATCCCCCATATACGATTTTGATTGAACTTTCCGACCACGAAAGCGAAGAGCATGTGAAGTTACTGCTCGAAACCATTCTTGAAGAAGCATTCGAAGCTGGCTTGATATCGGATGCCGTCATCGCTAGCAACCTCAGTCAAGCTAATAGTTTCTGGCAGATGCGCGAACACATTACTTTGGCGCAGGCTGAAGAAGGCGCCAACTTGAAGCATGACATTACTATCCCCTTATCCGCCTTGGATAGCTTTATTACCGAAACCGATACCCTTATTCGAGCTCAATTCCCCGGCATCCGAATTATCAATTTTGGGCATTTAGGTGATGGCAATCTCCACTACAACATTGCACCCCCACCCGGAGTTGACTTCAAAGCATTTAATTTGGCCAACGAAAAGCCGGTTCATGAGCTTGTTTACTCACAGGTTGAGCGCTGCAAGGGCTCTATTTCAGCCGAACATGGGGTTGGGCAGCTTAAATTGGACGGCTTAAGGGCTCACAAGGGTGAAGTGGCCCATGACCTCATGAAGGCTATTAAAAAGGCCTTAGACCCCCAAAATATCCTCAATCCACATAAAGTGATCTCAATTTAAGATTTTTTGTTAAATATTTTGTAATTCCTGTCATCCCGTCCCAATTCCAATGCGTTGTATGGGCATGGAGGTGGCAAACATGTCAACAAGACTCAAACGTTGGGCCCGTGCAATTCAACAGATCGATTTGTCTAAGCGTACAGATCCTGAGGTGGCTATTGGCTATTTGGATAGCAAATACCGCGACATCGCCTGGAGATATATCCGAATTTTAGGCTTTGAGCGTACTATCAGCTTCATGGCTAGCAACAACTTTCACCCAGAATAAGCCTTCAAAATGAACCCTAAATAGTTGTTTTATTTGGGGTTTTTAGCTCTTCCCCTCTAAATACCCAGGTTGCCAAGAGAATTGCAGCCAAGGATGAGCAGATTCCGGAAAAAAGAAATGCGGATGTAGGTCCCGCTACTTCATATAAATACCCAAAAATGACTGAAGCTGGCAGCAGCATCATTCCAGAGACAAGATTAAACCAGCCAAACGCAGTACCCATCATGCCAGTAGGAGCTAGGTCAGCAACCAAGGCCTTCTCCACCCCTTCAGTAGCCGCTTTAAATAAGCCATAGACTACAAACAAACCAAGAAGCATCCATAAAGTTAGCTCTGTGTAGCCCATGGCTGAATAGAAGAATGCAAAAATCCCCCAAGAAATAACAATAAAGTATTTTCGATTAAATCGATCTGATAGCGCCGATAGAGGCGTTCCAAATAATGTCGTGATTAGCGAGACTCCAGCCCAAAGCAAGGGTATTTGCGCTTGGGGCACCCCGATTTCACGAGCCCTAAGCAGCAAAAACATATCCGATGAATTACTTAAGGCAAATAATGAAACTACAAAGATGTAGCGCTTAAATTTAAGCGGCATGCCAACCAAGCTCCATTGAAAGCTTTGAGCTGCCACTTCACGTTCTCTTGGGGGATCTTTTAGGCTCAGTGCCAAAGTAACGGTAATTGCTGCTGGTAGGGCTGCCCAAAGAAATATATCCCTCAAAGGAATTCCAGCAGAGAGAAGAAAGAACGCAATTAAAGGGCCGATAACAGCGCCGGCATTATCCATGGACCGATGCAATCCATAGGTAATGCCTCTCTGGCTGGCCGGTACACTTTCAGCCAGAAGAACGTCTCTTGGTGAACTACGCAAACCTTTCCCTAGCCGGTCAGTAAAACGAATGCATAAGACCCAGAAC
>CAILON010000472.1 GCA_903835865.1 uncultured beta proteobacterium | reverse complement strand
ATGCAACTTCGCAATATCGTCAGCACTGTAACCTAAGTCAGCCAACACTTCATCAGTGTGCTCACCCAAAACTGGAGATGGCTTCACTTCGATTTCCAAATCAGAGAACTTGATTGGGCTGCCAATAGTCAAATATTTACCACGTACTTTATGGTCAACCTCAACAATCGAACCGCTCTTACGCAAATCAGGTGATGCAGCCAATTCTTTCATGGAGAGAACTGGAGCACATGGGATATCGAACTTACGGAGGATGTCCACAGCTTCGTACTTAGTTTTGTCTTTGAGCCAATCTTCAATAACAGCGAAGATGTCAAAAATCTTGTCTTGACGAGCTTCTGCAGTCATATACGCTGGATCAGTTGCCCACTCTGGTCTACCCAAAGCTTTGGTAATTGGCTCCCAAGCATGACCTTGAATTGTGAAGTAGATGTAAGCATTCGGATCTGTTTCCCAACCCTTACACTTTAATACCCAACCTGGCTGACCACCACCACCAGCGTTACCGCCACGTGGAACTACATCAGTGAATGTACCGTGTGGGTACTGTGGGTACTCTTCCAAGTAACCAATCTTGTCCAAACGTTGTTGATCGCGCAACTTCACGCGGCACAAGTTCAATACAGCGTCCTGCATTGAGCAAGATACTTTTTGACCTTTACCAGTTTTATCACGCTGCATCAATGCAGTCAAAATACCAATGGCCAAGTGCATACCAGTATTGGAGTCACCCAAAGCAGCTGCAGAAACAGTAGGAGGACCATCCCAGAAACCAGTAGTAGAAGCAGCGCCACCAGCACACTGCGCAACGTTCTCATACACTTTCAAATCTTCATATGAGTGGCCATCGCTAAAGCCTTTTACGGAAGCCAGAATCATTTTTGGGTTCAATTCTTGAATGCGTTGCCAAGAAAAGCCCATACGATCCAATGCGCCTGGACCAAAGTTCTCAACCATCACATCAGATGTCTTGATCATCTTCTCTAAAACTTCTTTACCTTCTTGAGTCTTAGTATCAAGAGTCAAAGAACGCTTGTTACCGTTCAACATAGTGAAATACAAAGCATCGACACCTGGGATGTCGCGCAATTGGCTACGAGTAACGTCGCCTGAACCTGGACGCTCAACTTTAATTACGTCAGCACCGTACCAAGCCAAAAGCTGAGTACATGCAGGACCTGCTTGTACGTGGGTGAAGTCAATAATACGAATACCGTCTAATGGTTTAGTCATGTTTGTTTCTCCTTGAATGTTTCTTATGTGATGCTTAATTTAATCAAAAAATATTAACTTTTTATTACCGTTCTTAAATTACTCAGAATCTTATTTTTTAGAAGCTGCAGTAGATGGGTTTAAATTAGTTAAACGTCCACTTTCAGTACCTGCAGTTTCATCAATAACAGCATTGATGAGGGCTGGTTTACCAGCAGCAATCGCTTCTGTTAACGCTGCTTCTAATTCTGCTGGAGTAGTAACGTAGTAACCCACTCCACCAAATGCTTCAATCATCTTGTCGTAACGTGCGTTTTTAACAAATACCGTAGGGGCAACATCATTGCCACCAGTAGGATTCTTGTCAGTACCGCGATAAACGCCATTATTATTAAATACAACGGTAGTAATTGGCAGGTTGTAACGACAAATTGTTTCGAGCTCCATACCGCTAAAGCCAAACGCGCTATCGCCCTCTACAGCTACTGTAGGCAAGCCACTGGTAACAGTCGCACCAATGGCGTAGCCCATACCAATACCCATAATTCCCCAAGTGCCTGAGTCAAAACGTTTACGTGGCTTATACATATCTACAATTGCTCGGCAATAATCGAGTGTATTAGCACCCTCGTTTACCAAGTTCACATCTGGATTCTTCTTGATCACATCACGAATCACACGCAATGCGCCATGGAAGTTCATTGGGTTGGATTCTTTGGCAAGCGTTTCTGCCATCTTCGCAGTGTTCTTGTCCTTCTTCTCGGTAATAGCAGCAATCCACTCAGCGCTTGGCTTAGGCACAGCAGCAATGCCTTTTAAGAGTTCACCAACGCAAGAACCGATATCACCAATCAAAGGTGCATCAATTTGAACGTTGCTATCTACTTCATTCGCTTGAATATCGATCTGGATAAATTTCTTAGGTTCTTTGCCCCAAGTCTTACCCTTACCGTGTGCAAGCAACCAGTTCAAGCGTGCGCCAACCAACATCACGGCATCAGCCTCGGCCAACACGAATGAACGCGCTGCAGAAGCTGACTGCGGATGGTTATCAGGCAATAGGCCCTTTGCCATCGACATTGGCAAATAAGGAATACCAGACTGCTCGATCAAGTCACGAATCGCTTTATCAGCTTGTGCATAAGCAGCGCCTTTGCCCAAGAGAATCAATGGGCGCTTAGCGCCCTTCAAGACGTTTAAGGCACGCTCTACGGCATCAGCAGCTGGGATCTGGCGTGGAACTGGATCAATCACCTTGAAGATGGATTTCTTGGCCTCTTCAACAGGCATTGTTTGGGCCAATAATTGTGCTGGCAAATCTAAGTACACACCACCTGGGCGACCAGATACTGCAGCACGAATTGCACGAGCAAAACCAATGCCAATATCTTCAATATGATTAATACGATAGGCCGCTTTGCAATATGGCTTCGCTGCATTGAGCTGATCCATCTCTTCGTAATCACCTTGTTGCAAGTCAACGATCTCACGCTCACTGGAGCCGCTAATCAAAATCATTGGGAAGCAATTCACGGTTGCATTAGCAAGGGCCGTTAAACCGTTCAAGAATCCAGGTGCAGAAACAGTCATGCAAATGCCTGGCTTCTGTGTCATGTAACCGGCAATCGCAGCCGCATTACCTGCATGCTGTTCGTGACGGAAACCAATGAAGCGCAATCCTTCAGCTTGAGCCAAACGACATAAGTCAGTAATCGGAATTCCAACGAGGCCAAAAATTGTATTGAGGTCGTTTGCCTTGAGAGCATCAATTACAAGATGAAAGCCATCGGTTAGTTGTGTGTTTTGGTTATCTGTAGTCATAGAAATTTTTTATAAATTACAAAGAGTGTTTGAATGTAGCAACCACTGTAATTTCGCTTTCGCTAGTTTTCTCCAATTGAGTTATTGATGGCACTCCGAGTTTCACCCCGGCTAAGGCAGAAATGAATATTAGGCTTGGGGGTGGGGATGATCATTGACTTTGGTCAATTTCCCCCAAATCCCGCATTCTATTAAGGTATTGCTTAGATAAAAAGCTCTTTATGCTTCGTTTTGAGGCGGCTCAGGGTCTCAGGGGAGAGGTTTAAGTATGCCGCCAGCTCTTTTTTGGGAAGAAGCTCAAATAAATCTTCATATTTACGTAAGAAACGCTCTACCCGCCCAGGTGCATCAAGCATATGCAAGGTAATGGTATGGGCCATGATTTCACTCATGAGACGCATCACCTCAAACTCGAAGCTTTCCTTAAGGGGTTTGTGCTCCTCCAGAAATTCGGCCCATTTTTTCATGGGCATACGTGCCACGCGGGCCTTGGTTACACAGGCAATACTATAAGGAGCTGCCGTTTTTAGGCGCCAAGCTGCATAGCTGGTTTCAATGTCTTTTTCGATGGCAAAACGCAAAATCATCTCTTTTGCATCTGGGCTGGAAACGATACGCTTCAAAATGCCATCCAAGACAAAGTACTGCTCCATCTGGTGATCGCCTTGATGAAGCAATATTTCTGATTTTTTGAGATCTGAAATCTCCAAATGGCGCTCTAAATCGGCCATCGCCGCAGAATCCAAGCTCTTCAATATGGTGTTTTGACTCAGCTGTAAGCGAATCAAATTTTTTTCGGGGTGCTTATCTAATGCGGCCATGAATCCTTCGTCCTAGACCTCGTATTGTAGGCTTTTTTAGGATAAAAAGTGGGCTGGACCTCCGGTTTGAGCTAGAATTGCGGGGTCGTGGTGCCTTATTGCAATGCAATAAAGTTAAACGGGAAACACTAAACGTGTGCTGCCCCCGCAACGGTAAGTAAATGCACTTTT
>CAILON010000471.1 GCA_903835865.1 uncultured beta proteobacterium | reverse complement strand
TGTAAAAGCAATGATTTTTTTCATGGCTTTGTCCTTATTTATTAAGTTTGTCATACCAGAGCTCATGGTGCTCTTTAGCCCAAGTAGCATCGACATAGCCTGTCTTCATGCCATCAATAGAGCCTTGCATACCAATAGTTCCGATGTAGATATGGCCCATTGCCATCGCAGTCATCAAGATCGCTGCGCTGCTGTGGATGATGTTGGCAATTTGCATGGTGCCGCGCAAATATTCAACTTGCATAAATGGCACGATCATATCGAGCACAAATCCTGATGCAGAAATAACCAGACCCAAGAAAGTCATGCCAAACCAGAACCAGAACTTCTCACCAAAATTAAAGAAGCCGGCTGGAACATGCTTACCAGAAAAGATTCCTCCAAAGGAAACCAGCCAAGCCATATCTCCTTTACCAAAGACATTCTTATGAGCAAATAGTATGAAGAAAATCACAATACACAGAGTGAATAAGGGTCCTACGAAATTATGGATATTTTTACAAATATTCAGAAATAAGCCGTAAGTTACCCCACCCATCACCGGCATTGCAAAATACTTGCCGTACAAAATCATGAGACCCGTAAAAGCCAGGGCTAAAAAGCTGGCAGCCATCGTCCAGTGAACAAAACGATCGAAAACACTAAAGCGTTTTATTTTCACACCAGAAAGTGGCTCGTGCAATTTAATTGAACCCTTGATGGTGTACATCGCAATAACGCCAAAGAATGCAAGCGCCAAAAGCCAGCCACCATATACGGTAATGATGCCGTTACGAATCAAGCGCCATTCTTGACCAGAGCGCTGAATAAGAACACCAGCCTGTTTATCAGGAATGCTGACGTAGTTTTCTGGATCAGTATTGGGTGCAGTAAAAATGGATGGATTAGCAGGCCGAGATTGGGCTTCCGTGCCCTTAGCCAGATTATTTGGGTTGGCTGGCACATACAAGGGGTGATCTACTCCACTAGGAGATGGGAGCGGCACCATTGGGGTGCGCTCCGCAAAGCTCACACCGCTTGCAAGACTTAGCGATAAGCCGGCAGCTACTACCAAAGTGCGCAGAACTTTAGAGAATGATCGTTTCATACACATGTCCTTAAACGTTTTCGTTTTATTTATTGTTATTTAGATGATCACTTAACGCGACTGTATTCGTTTTGGCCTTGAGTACGCTTATCGATTGACTCAGTCCAACTCGCTTGGTTACCCGGCGTCCAACCCTTTGTCATGAAGCCATTATTAGCCCCCATGTAAGGAGCGACGTCAGGACGTTTAGCAGCTTTAGCAGCAATTTCTGGTGGCTCGGAGCATGCGGCTAGTAAGGCCGCAGCTGCAACACATAATCCAAGCGTTTTGAAATTAAATTTCATTATTTAGCTCCTGGAATTTTTGCTGCTGGAGTTGGGGTTGGTGCTGGGGTATCTGGACCACCATAAGCGGTAGACCATCCAAAAGCTTTAGAACCAGGATATTTACCGTTCTTCTCTCGTATAGCAACGCGTTGATTAAAGATGCCAGTAATCACATCACTGTCTCCACCAATTAAGGCCTTGGTAGAACACATCTCAGCGCACAAAGGCAACTTGCCTTCAGCTAAACGATTGCGTCCATACTTTTCAAACTCAGCAACGCTGCCGTTCTCTTCTGGCCCACCACTACAGAATGTGCACTTATCCATTTTGCTGCGTGTGCCGAAAGCACCTTGACTCAGGAACTGTGGGGCGCCAAATGGGCAAGCAAATGAGCAATATCCACAACCAATGCAGATATCCTTGTCATGAAGGACTACACCTTCATCGGTACGGTAGAAGCAATCAACTGGGCACACAGCCATACAAGGCGCATCAGAACAGTGCATACAGGCCACTGATACCGATTTTTCCTGGCCGATGATGCCATCATTAACAGTGACAACCCGACGGCGATTTACGCCCCAAGGGACTTCGTTTTCGTTCTTACAGGCGGTGACACAGCCGTTGCACTCAATGCATCGTTCTGTATCGCAAATAAATTTCATTCTTGCCATTGTGTTCTCCTGACTTTATTTTTTAACTTAGGCAAATTTTTCGATTTGGCACATGGTGGTTTTTGTCTCTTGCATCATCGTCACCATGTCGTAACCATAAGTAGTCGCAGTGTTAACCGCCTCACCTTGAACTATAGGAGCGGCACCTTCTGGATAGTACTTGCGGATATTTTCACCCTGCCACCATCCCGCAAAGTGGAATGGTACAAAAGCAGTTCCTTGATCAACCCGCTCGGTAAGGAGTGCGCGAACTTTAATTTTTGCCCCAGTAGGAGATTTCACCCAAACATAATCCCAATTCTTAATGCCGCGGTCCGCTGCAGCCTTAGGATTAATCTCTACAAAGTTTTCTTGCTGGAGTTCCGCTAACCATGGATTGGAACGGGTTTCGTCACCACCGCCCTCGTACTCCACCAAACGTCCAGAGGTCAGAATGATTGGGAACTTCTCATACAGCTTCTGATTCAAGTTTTGATCTTGGAGAGTCTTATAGAGAGTTGGCAGACGCCAGAAATTCTTTCTATCAGTCGTAGTTGGGTACTTACGCATCATTGGCGCATTCGTACTGTAAAGCGCCTCACGGTGAATAGGAATTGCATCTGGGAAATTCCAAACAACTGCACGAGCTTTAGCATTACCAAATGGATGACAGCCATTTTTCATAACAACGCGCTGAATACCACCAGATAAATCGGTCTTCCAGTTCTT
>CAILON010000470.1 GCA_903835865.1 uncultured beta proteobacterium | reverse complement strand
CTGAGATATTTGCGTCGCAGAAATCAAAATATGCCCAGCACCACACTTTCAGAGGCTGACAATCAAAAGATTGATGCCCTACTCAATCAAGACAAGAGAGATGGCTTAAATGACTAGTTTTTTCATCACAGCCTTTTTATTGCTAGTACTGGTACTCGTGCTACTCTTGCGCCCTTTTTTATTTCCAGGAAAAATGCTGGCTACTTCGCGTAGGCAGATGAATGCCGCAATATATCGTGAGGAGTTAGATAAATTAGAGGCTGAGCGGGTAGGGGGGTTAATCAATCCTGCAGACTACGAGATTTCTCATGCTGAGATGCGTCAACGTCTCTTTCAAGATACGAATGAAGAAGATGATCAGGCAACCTTAGGGTCTACAAAGAAAACGGCGATTGGTCTTTGTATCTTTATTGTGCTACTTTCATCTGGACTATATTTTTCTTTGGGTGATGTTTATCGTGTGGCTCAGAAAAATAATGAGAAACCCATTACTCAAGAGAATGTCGAGAAGATGGTCTCTGAATTTGCCATCAAGATGGAAAAAGACCCAGACAATCTAAAGGGTTGGGTCATGTTGGCGCGCTCCTATCGTATTTTGGGGCGCAATGAAGATGCTGCCAAGGCATATGTTAGAGCGGGTAATTTTGTAGATTCTGATCCGCAGTTATTGGCTGACTATGCTGATGTTTTGGCGACTAATGCCAATGGTAGCTTTGCTGGAAAGCCATTGCTTTTAATTAATCAAGCTCTAAAACTGGATCCCAATAATTTGATGGCGCTGTGGCTATCTGGATCTGCTTCTTTTAGCGTGAGTAACTATAAGGCTGCAGTGCAGTCGTGGGAAAAACTTGCGGCACAGCTTCCCCCCAACTCCGATGAAGCGCGCGCAATTGAAGGTTCGATTGCTGAAGCTCGTTCTAAGGGTGGTTTACTTGCCAAGGCACCTGTTGTTGTATCTGGCAAAGGCATTAGCGGACAGATTGAGCTAGCAAATGAACTGAAATCTAAAGTGATGCCCGGCGATGTCGTGATGGTGATTGCCCGTCAGGTAGGTGAGCGTATGCCAGTTGCAGTATTAAAAACGCCCACTGCTCAATTTCCGATGAATTTTGTATTGAATGATTCTTTAGCAATGAATCCAAGTTCACCGCTATCAAAACTTGCGGAAGTTTCTGTTGAAGTCAGAATTTCTAAAACGGGAATGGCAAAACCTGAGTCCGGTGATTTAATTTCCGCGGTCAAAACCATCAAGGTTGGAACAGAGAATGCTCGACTTTTAGTGGATCAGATTCGCCAATAAACGCTTTCGTTTAGCATCGACTAGTACTCCTTAAGGAGTAGTCCATTTGTAGCCTGTACCCCATCTGACTGGTTTGATGGGGGTCTGCAAAATACCAAATCCCTTTTTGATTTGCATCAAACTCTCTTATAGCTAGTGCTTGCATCATGCAAGGGGCGCACTAATGCGTGTGCGAGTTCCACAAAGCCCAATTAACTAACAAACAAACTTCTAGAGAAGGCCTTCGAGCCAACCGCTTATGTCAATCCAACCCATTAGCATCGATGTCTTACTTGAAAAGTATGCCAAGGATGGCGAGCGAGATCCTGATGTTATTTTTCAAAGGGTTGCTAGGGGATTAGCGGCAGTAGAGAGCGCTGAAAAGCGGGTAGAAGTAGAGCGATTATTTTTAGAAAATTTAAGAAATGGCGCGATTGGTGCTGGTCGCATCATGAGTGCAGCAGGTACCGATATTCAGGCGACTTTAATTAATTGCTTTGTGCAACCAGTTGGCGACTGCATTCAGGGATTTGATGAGGATGGTTTTCCAGGTATTTATGAGGCACTAAAGCAAGCAGCTGAAACGATGCGCCGTGGCGGAGGTGTGGGTTATGACTTTTCTCGGATCCGCCCTAAGGGTGCTGAAGTAAAAGGGACGGCGTCGATCGCCTCTGGGCCTTGCAGTTATATCAACGTGTTTGATCAATCTTGCTCTACGGTGGAGAGTGCTGGAGCGAGACGTGGGGCCCAGATGGGGGTGCTCAAAATTGATCATCCGGATATTTTTGAATTCATCACCGCAAAGAGAACAATAGGTCGTTGGAATAACTTTAATGTATCCGTTGGGGTTTCTAGTGCCTTTATGGAGGCAGTCGCTAATGATCAAGAGTGGGAGTTAGTTCACAAAGCAAAGCCCAGCAAGGAGCTACTTGCTAAAGGTGCCTATCAACGAGATGATGGCCTTTGGGTTTATCGAAAGGTAGATGCCAAGGAGATCTGGGATGCAGTCATGAAATCAGCTTATGACTTTGCTGAGCCTGGAATATTGTTTTTAGATAATATCAATCGCGATAAT
>CAILON010000469.1 GCA_903835865.1 uncultured beta proteobacterium | reverse complement strand
ATGTCCCAAGATAGCAAACCATCCAAAGCAGTAGCTCCTATCACCGAGCCTTCAAATTTCTTACGTCAGATCATTGATCATGACTTAGCCAGTGGCGCATTTAATCAACGCACGAATTTGGCTGGCCAAGCTATTCCATCCATCATTACGCGCTTTCCACCGGAGCCTAATGGCTATCTACACATCGGTCATGCCAAGAGTATTTGCCTCAACTTTGGTTTGGCGGCTGACTACAACCAAGAAGCTGGCGGTGCTCGCTGCAATTTGCGCTTAGACGACACCAATCCAGTAAAAGAAGATGTTGAATACGCCGATAGTATTTTGGATGCTGTGAAGTGGCTTGGTTTTGACTGGGGCACTCACCTCTATCATGCGAGTGATTACTTTGATCAACTCTACGCTTTTGCCGAAATTCTGATTGAAAACGGTAAGGCCTATGTGGATAGTCAAAGCGCGGATGATATTCACACCAATCGCGGTAACTTTGGGCAGGCAGGTAAGAACAGCCCCTATCGTGATCGCAGCCCCGCAGAAAATCTTCAACTCTTTCGCGATATGCGTGATAGCAAATTTAAAGATGGTGAACACGTACTGCGCCTAAAGATTGATATGGCGCACCCGAATATCGTGATGCGTGATCCTGTGGTCTATCGCATTCGCCATACCGACCACCACCGGACTGGTAATAAGTGGTGCATCTACCCTTTATATGATTTCACCCACTGTATTTCAGATGCACTAGAAAATGTCTCTCACTCGATTTGTACGCTTGAGTTTGAAAATAATCGTCCACTCTACGACTGGATTGTAAATTCCCTAAAAGAACTGGGCGTCTTTAAAGATCCAGTCCCTCACCAATATGAATTCGCACGTCTTAATCTAACCTACACCATTACCAGCAAGCGCAAGCTCTTGCAGTTGGTTGAAGAAAAACATGTTGAAGGCTGGGATGATCCGCGTATGCCCACGATCGTCGGCATTCGTCGTCGCGGCTACACCCCTGAAAGTATTCGCTTATTTTGCGAACGCATTGGTGTTTCAAAAGCGGATAGCTGGATTGATATGAGCACCCTAGATCAAGCTTTGCGCGATGATTTAGAAGTGAGAGCACCTCGTGCTACTGCAGTTCTCAAACCACTCAAGCTTGTGGTTGAGAATTTTGCTGCCACAGCAAGCGAACCTTGCTCCGCACCGCGCCATCCGCAGCATCCAGAGTGGGGTAATCGGGAGTTTAATTTCACTAAAGAGCTCTGGATTGAGGCAGATGACTTTATGCAAGAGCCTATCAAAGGCTTCTTCCGTCTATACCCACCAATCGGCGATCAACCAGGTAGCCGAGTGCGCTTACGTCATGGCTTTGTCGTAGAGTGCACTGGTTTTGAAACTGATGTGAATGGCAATGTCACTCAAGTCAATGTCACCCATTTCCCCGACAGTAAGAGTGGCACACCAGGCTCAAACAACTACAAGGTCAAAGGTAATATTCACTGGATTAGTGCTGCTGAGGCCATTCCTGCGGAAGTGCGCCTGTACGATCACCTCTTCACCGATCCACACCCAGATAGCGGTGATAAGAATTTCTTGGAAGCAATCAACACAAACTCTAAGCAAATCATCTCGGCCTACCTTGAACCCTGCATGAAAGATGCTAAAGCCGATGATCGCTTTCAGTTTGAGCGACATGGTTACTTTGTTGCTGATCAGACAGATTCAAAGCCAGGCAAACCCGTCTTTAATCGAACCGTCGGCCTTAAGGATTCTTGGAAATAGTTTTCAAGAAGTGGGCTACGCTGGGATAGCGCAGCAGGGTTTTTAATTCAGGCAATCGAGTGTTAGTCACCCGCCTAGACTCGCGCATAAATGACCAAAGCATTGGACTGACTATTTTTTCCAATTGGCTTGCTGGCAATCTAAGAGGTCTTTCCAAACCGAAGGCATCGGCTACTTCATCAAAGTAGTCACCCATTTTGGTTTGCCCGCCATCACATGCATTAATCACCCGCTGTGGTTTACCGTGATACACCGCGGCACAAACCAATCTGGCAAGATCATCGCTCTGGATATGATTTGAGTAGGCGTCCTCCTCAGGTAGCAAGGCGGGTGTTTTAGAGTGCAAGCGCTCTAGCGGCAAACGGTCAGCTGCATAAATACCTGGAACTCTCAGTATGGTGAGCGCAACTCCATGGGCTGGCGCCCATAAACGCAAAGCACGCTCAGCATCAACCCTTCTTTGAGCCCGCTCACTCTGGGGCTTAACGGGAGTGGTCTCACTCACTTGGGCGCCCCCGTGATCCCCATAGACCCCTGTGGTGCTGATATAGATCAGCCGCCTGACGACATCAGGGGCTTGGGCTAAAATTCGGAGAAGGTTGCGGGTTCGGCAATCACGATTTCCAAAGTTTTGGGGTGGGGCTAAATGAATGACGGTTTGAGCCAAACCAGGCAGCCGCCATAAAGATTCAGGCTGATCCAAATTACCCAAAATAGGAGTCGCGCCAACCTCCCTCAACTCCTGAAAGCGACTTTGCGAAGAAGTTAAAGCAAAAACTCGATAACTCCGCGCAAGCTGCCTAGCAACTCGCAGGCCAATATCGCCGCAGCCAATGATCAGGATTCGAGGTTTACCAAAAGATTGCATAGATAACATCGTAACGATTTATTGAAAGGAATGAGAGTGTCTTACCAGGTCACGCTTAAAACGAGCGGCAAACAATTTACTGTTCACCAGGATGAAACCCTCCTGGAAGCCGCCCTGCGTCAAGGCATTAACTTACCCTATGGCTGCAAGAATGGTGCCTGCGGCTCTTGCAAAGGCAAGGTCCTTGAAGGACAGGTAAGCCATGGCCAGCATAGCGCAAGCGCCCTGAGCAGCGCTGATGAAACTACCGGAAGCACTTTATTTTGCTGCGCTCACCCTCAATCCGATTTATTAATTGAAGCCCGTGAAGTACAAGGTGCTGGCGATATTGCTACCCGGAAAGTCCCTTGTCGGGTCAATAGCATTATCAAACCCAGTCGTGATGTGGCTATTTTAAAACTACAACTTCCTGCCGCAGAGCGTTTCCAATTCTTAGCGGGTCAATATTTAGAGTTTCTTTTGAAAGACGGTCAGCGTCGCGCTTACTCCATTGCCAATGCTCCCGATCAGGAAGGTCCTCTCGAGTTGCATATTCGCCATTTACCAGGCGGCATCTTTACTGACTTTGTCTTTGGTGTTGCCACTCCCGCCTTAAAGGAGAAAGATATCCTGCGCTTTGAAGGCCCGATGGGCAGCTTCTTCTTGAGGGAAGATTCCAAAAAACCCATTATTTTTGTGGCCGCAGGAACTGGCTTTGCCCCGATTAAATCCATCATCGAGCAAATGCAGGCAAAGAAGATTGACAGGCCGATTCATCTGTATTGGGGTGGACGTCGCCCGAGCGATCTCTATCTCAATGACCTATGTAAGACTTGGGCTCAGGACATTCCCAACTTCAATTACATTCCCGTTATTTCGGATGCCTTGGCAGAAGACTCCTGGCAGGGGCGCACTGGCTTTGTTCATCAAGCCGTCATGGCAGACCATCCTAGCCTCAAGGAATTCCAGGTATATGCCTGTGGCGCCCCAGTAATGGTGAATGCAGCTCGCGATGATTTTTCATCGCAATGTCATCTTCCTGAAGAAGAATTCTTTGCAGATGCCTTTACGAGTGCTGCCGATTTAGCTACAAACTAAATCCCATAAAGCGAGATAATAGAAACACTTTTTGTACTGATAACCCTGAACCAACATGAATAAGCCAGCTCAAGCCATCGATACTCATTCAGTCATGTTTATTACCCAAAGACCGGAAGTCATCATGGTCGAAGGTAATGGCTCATGGCTAACGGATAACAATGGCAAACGCTATTTGGATTTCTTGCAAGGCTGGGCAGTAAATTGCTTAGGGCATTGCAATGCTGGAATGATCGATGCTCTGAATGCGCAAGCAAAAAAACTCATCAATCCAAGTCCTGCGTTTTATAACGAACCCATGATTCGTTTATCGGATCTGCTCACCCAAAATAGTTGCTTTAATAAAGTCTTTTTTGCCAACAGTGGTGCCGAGGCCAATGAGGGTGCGATTAAGTTGGCTCGTAAATGGGGTCAGCTGAATAAATCTGGCGCCTTTGAAATTATTACGTTTGATCACAGCTTTCATGGTCGGACATTAGCCACCATGAGCGCTTCAGGCAAGCCTGGCTGGGATACGATGTTCGCCCCTCAGGTTGCAGGATTTCCAAAGGCAGACTTAAATGATTTAGATTCAGTCAAGAACTTAGTCACTGATAAAACCGTTGCCATCATGATTGAACCTGTTCAAGGAGAGGGCGGCGTTATTCCCGCTTCTCCAGAATTTATGCGCGAGCTGCGCAAATTTACTAAAGAGAACAACATCCTACTCATCGTTGATGAAGTCCAGGCTGGCTGTGGACGTACCGGCACTTTATTTGCCTATCAACATTACGGTATTGAACCTGACATCATGACCTTGGGAAAAGGTATTGGGGGTGGCGTTCCTTTGGCAGCCCTTTTAGCAACGAATGCCGTAGCCTGCTTTGTTCCAGGTGATCAAGGCGGAACTTATAACGGTAATCCACTAATGACTGCAGTAGGGATTAGTGTCATTGAGCAACTCTTGGCGCCTGGTTTTCTAGATGAAGTGAAAAGAAAGGGGGAGCTACTGAAATCTGAGCTTCTCGCACTTTCTTCAGAATTTGGCCTTGAAGGCGAGCGTGGTGAAGGTTTATTACGCGCCCTCATGCTTAACAAAGATATCGGTGGAAAACTGGTTAAACTGGCTCGCGATCGCACTCCAGAAGGCCTGCTTATTAATTCACCAAGACCAAATTTATTACGCTTTATGCCTGCATTAAACGTCAGCGATGATGAGATTCGTCAGATGTGCGCTATATTGCGCGAGTTACTCAAGCAAGTCGCCTAAGCCAATTTAATCAGACAACTTAGTCTATTAAGTTTTTTGGCAAAGAAAAAGTAACATCTTCTACGACGCCAGGCAAGGCGCGGACCTGACGTGGTCCAAATTCTTGAATCCGTTCCACGATAGATTGCGCCAGCGTTTCTGGAGCTGATGCCCCTGCGGTCAAGCCGACTCGCTTCTTCCCCGCAAACCACTCGGGCTTTAATTGGTCTGGTGCATCGACCATGTAAGAAGGGACTCCCAATTTTTCAGAGAGTTCCCTCAAGCGATTAGAGTTCGAACTCGCTGCACTACCAACCACAATCACCACTTCTACTTGTGGCGCCATAAATTTCACAGCATCTTGTCGATTCTGAGTGGCATAGCAAATATCTTGTTTACGAGGTTGAACAATATTGGGGAATTTTTTTGTCAGCGCTTCAACGATCTCTTTGGTTTCGTCGACAGAGAGTGTTGTCTGGGTAACAAACGCTATCTTTTCATCGCTTGGAAAAGTTAAACCCTCCACATCGGCCACTTTTTCCACGAGGAACACGCCTTTTTTCACCTGCCCCATTGTCCCTTCAACTTCTGGATGGCCGGCATGACCAATCATCAAGACAGTAAAACCATCCTTGCACATCTTGACTACCTCAAGATGTACCTTGGTAACCAAGGGGCAAGTTGCGTCATATACCTGCAAGCCTCGCTCTTGCGCATCTTTGCGCACCTCTTGAGACACACCATGGGCGCTAAACACTACGATTCCACCTTTGGGTACTTCATGCAAGCCATCAACAAATACTGCACCACGATCCCGCAGCTCATTTACTACATAAGCGTTATGCACAATCTCATGGCGCACATAGATCGGCGCGCCAAAACGAGTCAGCGCCTCATTCACAATATTGATTGCTCGATCCACGCCAGCACAAAAGCCACGTGGCTGCGCCATCAAAATTTCAGCGTCATCAGAAAGATTTTGTTTTGTCATGTCTTAAAGAATGGCAACGATTTCTGCTTCGAAAGTCACAGGTCTTCCAGCCAAAGGGTGATTGAAATCAAACCATGCACCCTCATCGTTAATCGATTGCAAAACGCCAGCATATTGGGCGCCACCAGGAGCGTTAAATTCAATCACATCACCAGGATTAAATTCCGTATCTTCATCACGGCCTTCTCGGAGCGCCTTCAAGGAAACCCATTGAACCAAATCTTCCTTGCGCTCACCAAAACTCTCATCTGGCGATAAGAGCGCACTCCTCTTTTCACCCACACCTAAACCCAACAACACTTTTTCAAAGCAAGGAGCAAATTGTCCAGAGCCCATCAGAACCGTCGCAGGACGATCGACAAAAGTATTGATGTAATCATCCCCACTAGGCAAAGTGAGCCGATAGTTGAGGGTCAAATAGGAATTGGGCAAAACAGTAAGCTTGGACATAAGGTAATTGTATCGAGGCCGACGAAGAGCGTACATTCTCCGATTACGGATTGGCCCAAGAACGAGCAGCCCCGAGAAAAGCTCCGTCTTTATGGGGCTAGAGCCCTTGAGGATGCCGAGCTACTTGCCATCTTTTTACGGGTTGGAGTCAAAGGCAAAAGCGCTGTTGCCCTGGCAGAAGATTTATTGCATCGATTTGGCAGTCTGCCTCGGCTCCTCGCTTGCAGTTCAGAAGAATTTATCCAGGTTCATGGCATGGGCTTATCAAAATGGTCCCAAATTCAGGCGGCTTATGAACTTGTCAAACGCAGTCTTGAGGAAAGACTGGCTCAGGACTCGATATTCTCCTCCCCAAGCCAGGTGAGGGAGTTCTTACAAGCCAAAATAGGGGCTCTTCCCCACGAGGTTTTCTTATGTCTATACCTAGACTCCCGTTTTCATCTGATCGAGTGCCAGGAGCTGTTTAGAGGCTCCATTACCCAAACTGCGGTTTACCCCAGAGAGATCCTCAAAGAGGCTTTAGCCAGAAATGCCAGTGCCCTCATCGTGGCCCATAACCACCCCAGCGGCAACCCTTTGCCCAGCGAAGCCGATCAAGATCTGACCAAGACCCTCATAAAAGCACTACAGCTAGTGGATATTCCACTCTTAGATCACTGCATTGTCAGCGGTACTGGTTTTTTCTCATTTTCTGACTCTGGGCTTATGAAAATTGACTTATAAAGAGAGTAAATACTAACTTATTAGCAGATATAGGATTTTTCTAGAGGTTTTTATGAACAATTCCCTTTGGCAAAGCTATTTAAGGCTAGCCCTAAATGGGCTATGACTGATACAATCTTCTTTTTTCGCAATTAATGGAGTTACGTCATGGCAAAAGTTTGCCAAGTCACTGGGAAGAAGCCGATGGTTGGCAACAATGT
>CAILON010000468.1 GCA_903835865.1 uncultured beta proteobacterium | reverse complement strand
GGTAGTCCATTGATTTGGCAACGTATGACATCACCTCTTACAACAGGACCTACATTCTCCGGGGTGCCAGAGTAAATAATATCCCCAGGGAACAATTCATTTGCTTCGGATAGCTTGGAGATTTGCTCTGCGACCGACCAAATCATCTGACTTAAATCTGCCTTTTGCTTTACGACCCCATTTACGGAGAGTTGAATGCTGCCTTTGATAAAGTGCCCTGTTTTAGCAACGGGAAAGATTGGGCCAATAGGAGCTGAGTGGTCAAAAGACTTCCCGATTTCCCATGGCTTTTTCTGATCGCCCATGAAGCGCTGCAAATCCCTGCGAGTCATATCCAACCCTAAGGCATAACCATAAACAAGATCCAAAGCTTTATCCACTGGAATATTTTTGCCACCCTTATTTAAAGCGGCCACCAATTCGACTTCATAGTGATAATTTTTGGTTAGGCTTGGATAGGAATGATCCACAATCTTATTAGGCGCAACAAACTGAATAGCATCTGTTGGCTTCTGGAAGAAGAATGGTGGCTCGCGCGTAGGATCAGAACCCATTTCTATGGCATGAGCAGCGTAGTTACGCCCAATGCAATAGATGCGTCGCACTGGAAATTCTTGATCACTGCCAGCAATTGGGATGAAGACTTGCTCCACCGGAAAAGGTGTTTTTACACCCTGATCATGCGCATGACTCAGTCCTGAGGCGCCTAGTACGGTAGCGCCAAAGCCTAACTTAATTGCATCTCGGCGATTTACGTTTTGATTATCTTTCATCATCTCTCCTATGGATTGCTATAACTCAATCTGTATTGTTATTCGTCTTGAATAGTATTTTTAAGAACCCCAACGCCTTCAACTTCAATTTCACAGATATCTCCTGGCTTCATAAAAACAGGTGGGGTTCTGGCATATCCAACGCCTGCAGGCGTTCCAGTAATAACTACATCACCCGGCTCTAAAGTCATGCACTCTGTAATCAGCACAATAGTCTCAACAATACCCCACAAAAAATCTTTGGTATTGGCGTTTTGCATCACAGTGCCATTCAAGCGTGACTGAATTTGCAAACCATGAGCACCTACAGGCAATTCATCTGGAGTAACAAGCCACGGCCCAAATCCGCCAGTCTGATCAAAATTTTTGCCTATGGTCCATTGAGTGGTTTTGCGTTGATAGTCGCGGATACTGCCGTCATTAAATACGCTGTATCCAGCCAAACACTCCAAAGCATTCTCTTTAGTGAGATTACGCCCTTTTTTACCCACCACAAATGCAAGTTCAGCCTCGTAATCGAGCTTATCAGATACTTTTGGCCGAATGATGGACGACATATGGGCAGCTAGCGAACTAGGCCCGCGCATAAAAAAGCTTGGGTACTCTGGTCTTGCGTTCCCACCCTCTTTGGCATGATCAGCGTAATTCAAACCCATGCAGACAATTTTTCCAGGGCGATCAATCAAAGTATCAAACTGAATATCCGCCAAATTTTTAATCACTGCCTTGGGATTATTGAGGGCTTGCTTGGCCTTAGCCAGGTTGGCATCGATCTCAATAAGGCCTAATAAATTATTAGGGATACTAGAATCAGTGGCACATAAATCCACAAATTCTTGTGAATCCTTAGCGCAAAGAACGCCGATTCCTTTTTCATTCTTTTTATTTCGATAACTAAACAGTCGCATAAGTCTCCAAATATATTTTTATTTATTAGTATTGTCTGAGCAGTTTATACAAGTCTTTCTGGGATACAAGCTGCATTTCTTCAGCTAGGATCTGGAGTCAAAAGATGCCGCTTGTACGGATAGGTTAATACACGGCTGCCTGACCGTCGCGACGTGGGTCGCTTGCTGCAATATAACCATCCTCAATATCATCCGATAGCCTCCAGATGAACTGCCCCGCCCCAAAATCCATATAAGGGTCATCAATTTTTTTCAAGGTGTGGCCTAAGTTAGACAATCCTTGAACGGTGGTGGCATTCATATTGGATTCCACATCCAAACTGAAGTCGCGATTCACCTTCCAGCGCGGAGCATCACAGGCAGCCTGTGGTTGCTGGCGATAAGAGAGCATACGTAAAATGGTTTGCAGGTGACCTTGGGGTTGCATATCGCC
>CAILON010000467.1 GCA_903835865.1 uncultured beta proteobacterium | reverse complement strand
GTAAGCCATTGACCATTCTTATCTTGATGATCCTTGAGGGCGTCTTGTTCTGCTTGAGTGCGCAAATGACTAATGATTGGAATAGAGGATTTTCCATTCTTATAAAAGTCTGTGTACACATCCTCTCCAACTCGAGCTCCGTTTGGCAAAATATAAATCTGCTTTGCCTTTGCCTCCACAGGAGTGGTCTTTTTTTCCTCACTGACAGTCGCAGTATTATCATTTAGGTAAGGAGCGCCTACTGCTTTATCAGGATTTACAGGTTGCTGATTTACAGTTGGTTGATTTACAGTTGGTTGATTGCCACCGCCCACTGGGGGCACAGTAGTTTTGCGTGGCTGACCCTCTGGGAGTTGAGTTAGAAAGGCCTTATCTTCGTCAGTAAGCGGAATATTGAATGCAGCTTTTTGTCGTATCCGTTCCAAGGTTTGCTCTTGTTGAACTTGTTGGTAAGTCAATTCATTTTTCAATGATTCGACAACATTAGATCCGGGTGCGAGCGCCGCCCATTCACCCACTTGTTGTGCAGAAGGAGTTTTGCCGGGGTTTGCGTCACGCCATGCCTTAACTTGATCAGCGACCTTTTTATTGGCTCCCAATAGCATATTGGATTGGGCGAGCTGTAGCTTCATTTGAGCAACAGGCAACTGTGTGGCACGTTGTTGCTCTACGTTCTCTCCCATTGCTTCTGACGCGCTTCCTAGGGACGCAAGGAATCCACCCAGTTGAGGTTTGGCAAACCCAGCGGCTACCTTGAACCAATTTGGTTTTTCATAACGTCTTTCAAGAGAATCAATTGCTTCCCTTTGGGCATCATTTAATTCTTTTAAACGATCTTCACTTTGGTCATATAAAGGCAACTTTGCCATATCTATGCCTACATTGGCTAGACCGCCCACTTTCCCGATATCTGGTTCTGCCATTTTTATTTTCCTTTAGGTAATGCGCCAAGCCTGCGTAGCGATCCACATCCCATCATGCCCAATGATGGTCTTTTGCTTGTAACTGAACCGCCTGCTGCGCATCCACAACATGAACAGCAATCACAGCATGAACAGCAATCACAGCATGAGCAACAAGAACAACACGCGCAATTACAAGGAACGCAAGGGTTGCAAGGATTGGGGGCAGATTTTTGTGATTTCTTAAATTTCCTATATGCACATAGAGCCCCTGCTCCAGCAGCGCCAACAGCGCTCAATCCAGATAATGGTGACATACACATCGTTGTCTTGACTGACGTCGGTATTTGATGCCCTTGCATAAGTCCTGATAGCTTACCCAGAGTAGATAGTCCATAACACTGAGCATTTTGTTTAATGGTCTGGCATTGTGCTCCCAGTTGAGCTAGGGCATTTATACATGCAAGATTTTGTTGTGATGCCTGAGTTCCCAATTGACCCATACCAACACCAGCCGCTTGTTTGGCACGAGCACATTCAGCCGCCGCAGTCCCTGCCGCCGCACCGATAGTTGAACATATCTGTTGCTTTTGAGTTGCGGCATTCAATGCATTTTGGTATCCAGTATTCATCATGTTGGCAATATTGGAGTTTAAGCATTGCATAGCATTAGCATTCACCTGACCCAATACCTGTGCGCCACGCTGTGAACCAAACTGTCCCGACCCAACTGAAGCCGCTGTTGCCATAGGATCAAGGTTTTGTTGCATGTTCCGATTGGCAATATCGGACATTTGATTAACAGCAGAGCTAATATACGGGCTCATATAGCACTGGGCTAATTGAGCGGTATTTGTATTGGATGCTTTTTGCAAGTAAGGACTAGCCGCACCTGAAATGTTCTGATTAGCAGAGCATCCTAGATAACCCATACCCGTCTGAAAGGTTGGCTGTTGAGTGCCAGCATTAGCTTGAGCGGTATCAAATGCCTGTTGTTGTAGCGGTTGCGCACCTACATATTGAGCGCCAGTCTGAGCCGCCGTTCCTTTGCATGCTAGACCAGTTAAATAATTAGTATAAAACGACGGGACGCATGTCGCTTTATTCTGTGATGACTGTAAGATATTTGCCATAATTATTTACTTCCCCTTTTTATGTAGTCTATTGGGTCTTTTGCCTTTGGTGGGATCTTACTCAACGGCGCCCCTCTTTTATGAGCTCTGAGCTTAGTGCGCAAGCCATCAAGTATTTCTGAACCTTTCCTATTATCACCTCCTCCAAGCGCTGTGACAAACGAGGCTGGGAATACATACTCCCCATCAGCGATCTTGGCTGGCACTGGATTAGATCCACCTTCAGCTTTATGCGGTATCTGTTTACGGAATCCATCCAATACATGGTTACCAGCCTTGCTAGAGC
>CAILON010000466.1 GCA_903835865.1 uncultured beta proteobacterium | reverse complement strand
TAAATCCAGCCTCTTTAATAAGATCTAAAGTAATAAATGTTTGCCCACGACCAGGCCCAAGCCAGCCTTCAGGTTTTTTGCCAGTGAAGCGAGTTAAAACCTCAATTGATTGTTCAATCATTGCTTTTTGGTCAGGCACCTTTTGAATGGCCATTTGTTCATAGCAATGAGCCATAAATTCCCAACCAGCATCAAGGGCAGCTTGTGCAACTCTAGGACGAGTCTCACAAACTTTGGCATTGATTGACATAGTTGGCTTAATACCAAAATCTTCAAAGGCTTTTAATATCCGCCAAAATCCAACACGCATACCGTATTCGTGCCAAGTCCAATTTGGCAAGTCTGGAACTTGAGCAACTCCGCCAGGAGGAGGGGAGACAGTCCTGGGCATTGGCCTAGAAATATCCCATTCCTCGATATTCACCACTGGCCATACTATGAGCTTAGCGTTATTTGGAAGGATTAGTGGTTTTCGATCAACTATCGCCGAGAAAGATAGACGCTCGTTTGGGCGCAATGCTACATCTTCAGCTGAGCTTGGATTATTAATGGGTGGATTTGTCATGAAGGTAATCTTTATTGTCAAAAGCAAATATTGAATTAAAGAGGTATGCTATTTTTTCTGGAGCTTAATCATAATCCCAATTTATAGGTGGCATTTTTGATGCTCCGATACGGTGCGGAATTATTTTTGATAATGTATACCTCAGGGCATAATGAATCCATAATAGATCGATTTAATCAGCGGGGTGAAAATGAGCACATGTAGATATTTGATGGCTGGGTTACTTTCGATTCTAATTGCGGTTACCAATTTTGCAATGGCTCAGGGGCGTCCATATCCTGTCCAAAGCCAGCCAATTAAGATTATTGTTCCTTTCGGGCCCGGCGGCTCAGCCGACATCATTGCTCGAACGTTTGGGCAATATGTAGAAGGGAAAACAAACCAGCCGGTTGTGGTGGAAAATAAACCTGGTGCCAGTGGAATGATTGGAACAGAGTATGTAAAAAATGCTGCCCCTGATGGCTATACATTACTTCTTTCTACCAATACAACCCTAGCTGCCAATATGGGATTATTTAAGAAGGTTCCATACGATCCCATTAAAGATTTTCAACATATTGGAATGTTTGGGTCTGCACCCTTAGCCATATTAGTTTTGAAGGATTCGGGTTTAAATTCAATTAACGATTTAGTTGTATATGCCAAAGCCAATTCAGGAAAAGTTTTTTATGGTTATTACAATTCAGCATCACAGATGGCAGCTGAGCTATTTCGTACTAAAACAGGGGCGCCATTAACAGGCATACCGTATAAGACAATTGGTAATGCGCAGCAGGATTTGTACGGAAAGCAAATTCAAGTCATATTTATGGAATATCTTCCTGCAACGGCGCAAATTGATGGCGGTAAAGTTGTTGCTTTAGGTGTTACTGGGACTACGAGATATAGTGCGTGGCCCCAAGTTCCTACGGTTGCGCAAACTTATCCCGGGTACGAGTTATCTTTTTGGGCTGGACTTGCTGCTCCCGCAGGCACGCCTCCAGAAGTAGTTAAGCAACTAGACCTATGGATGATAGAAGCCTTAAAAGATCCAAGTTTTGTTGCACGTCTTAAGCAGTATGGATTGGAACCCGCTAAATTATCCCAACTAGAATATCAGCGCTATGTAGGGTCTGAAATTAAGCGTTGGGGTCAAATGATTCGTGATGCAAAAATTGAGCCGGAATGACTTTTTCTTGAGATTTAGCTTTGGCACAATAGCAATCTTCTGTGGATTCAAAAAAAGCAATAACCAAATATAAATCCATAGATAAGAATGGTGACGGAATTGTGACTAAAGCCGAAGCAGAAGCTGAGGGAATGTCAGGCCCGATTTTTAATAAATTAGATGCCAACAAGGATGGATCAATTTCTCGAAGTGAATTTATAGCTGGTTTGGCTGCTGGTTACTATACTGGGGGCGGTAAATGGGAATAATTAAAGAAAAAGGATTAAAAATGACGACTCTATTTTTTAATAAGATAAAAGTAGTTAGTTTTGTTTTACTGCTTAATTTAATTACGCCGGGCTTAGTATTTGCGCAGCAAAATTCCGGCGCTCAAATTGAGGGTGAAAAACTAACTCAATTATTCTGGGAGCAGCAGAAAAATG
>CAILON010000465.1 GCA_903835865.1 uncultured beta proteobacterium | reverse complement strand
ATTCCAGTGCGCGATATGCTTGAACTACGTAACAAGATGATGGCTAAAGAAGCGGCTGGCGGCAAGAAGACTTTATTGCTTGGCCCTAACTGCCCAGGAATTATTACTCCTGACGAAATCAAGATCGGCATCATGCCTGGCCATATTCACAAGAAAGGCCGCATCGGTGTTGTTAGCCGATCTGGTACTTTGACTTATGAAGCTGTTGGTCAATTAACTGCTATCGGCTTAGGTCAGTCCACAGCGGTAGGTATTGGTGGTGATCCAATCAATGGCTTGAAGCACATCGACATCATGAAGATGTTCAACGAAGATCCGGAAACGGATGCTGTCATCATGATTGGTGAAATTGGTGGACCAGATGAGGCAGAAGCTGCTCGTTGGTGCAAAGACAATATGAAAAAGCCAGTAGTTGGATTTATTGCTGGCGTAACAGCGCCTCCTGGTAAGCGCATGGGCCATGCTGGCGCATTGATTTCTGGTGGAGCTGATACTGCAGATGCCAAACTCGCTGTAATGGAAGAGTGTGGTTTTAAGGTAACAAAGAACCCATCTGAAATGGCTGCTTTATTGAAAGCCATGTTGTAATCGAGCCTTAAGAAAAGGATGCTGAGTATTCGGCATCCTTTTTTGTAGCAACAAGTAGGTTAAAAGTAGTTAAAACATAAAAAAACGTAGGAGACATTATGGATTTTTCAGCATTTTCAGATGCCGCATTTTGGGCGGCGCTTCTATCAATCATCGTTGCAAATATTTTGTTATCCGGTGATAACGCAGTGGTCATTGCCTTAGCATCACGCAATCTGCCACCTCAACAACAAAAGAAAGCGATTTTCTGGGGGAGTGCTGCCGCGATTATTTTGCGCGTCGTTTTAACCATCACCGCAGTTGCTTTGCTAACGCTGCCATACCTCAAAATCGTCGGCGGCTTATTGTTGCTCTATATCGGTATCCAGTTGTTATCCGATAGTGGTGGTGAAGAGCATATGGAAGCGAAGACAAGTATCTGGGCAGCCATTCGCACAATTTTGATTGCTGACTTGGTAATGAGCTTGGACAATGTTTTGGCTGTAGCTGCTGCCGCACAAAAAGGTCCAGAAGAAACCCGTTTATTACTCCTCATTATTGGTTTGGGAATGTCTATTCCTTTGATCATTTTTGGCAGCGCAATGCTCCTCAAAATCATGGAGCGTTTCCCAATCATCATTACTTTGGGCGCTGGTTTATTGGGCTTCTTAGCTGGTGGTATGTTGGTAGATGATCCTGCAATTAAAGACAGCATTCAATCTGCCTTGGGCGATGCTAAGCTGGCCTTTGAAGTGATTGGTGTTGCGATTGTTATTTTGGTTGGCAATTATTTAAAGAAAAGGAACGCTCACAAAGGGGCGTAAATTTCCTTCTTGCTAATCTGAAAAAGTCAGCCTTATAAGCTGGCTTTTTCGTTTTTAGACTTCCTTGAGCCCAAGAGGTATAGACTGGAGAATGAGGTATTTCAACTCAGGAGCCAGAAGATATGCGTAGTGGAACTCAGGAAGTAAATGAACAAGAGCAAAAGACAGAAGCAGGCTTTACTTTAATTGAGGTAATGGTAGTAGTTGCCATCATCGGTATTTTGGTAGCTGTAGCAGTGCCACAATATCAGGATTACATTGCCCGAAGTCGAGTAGTTGAGGGGTTGAATTTATCCTCAAGTGCTAAGTTGTCTGTCACAGAGGCATTTGCCAGTCGTGGAACGGTTCCTATGGATGAGGCGACCAATGGCTCATTTACCTTTACTCCAACGCGTAGTGTGAAGTTAATTGAAATCACCCCATCTGGCGCCATTGCAATTGATTTTCAAAATAGCGTCGCCCCAGAAGGAAAAAATACCCTACATTTAATTCCAACCAATGATCCGGATGCTAATGCGCCTAAGCCAGTTGATTTATCTAAACCAGAGGGCTCCACTTGGTCAGGCGGATGGTCTTGCCGTTCAACTGAAACCAATCTGATTTCTCAGTTACTGCCGTCTGAGTGTAGGATTAGTAAATAAGTAATAAATAAGTATCAAGCAGAGAGATGTAATTAAATAAAGAATAAGCTCTCTTCAGAGCTTATTCTTCAGCAAATGTGTTGTCTGCATAGTCACTTCAGGTACTTGGTAATAGGCTTTTTTGAAGCCTAGAACCCTGTTGAGAAGGGCGTCCTACCTTAGCGGCTAGTAATCTGCATTTTTGCGCACAGTGCCTACAAATGGAATTTCAGCTTGGAATAGGGATTATTTATTTAAAGATCAAGGAAAATGAATATGATGAAATT
>CAILON010000464.1 GCA_903835865.1 uncultured beta proteobacterium | reverse complement strand
GTTCGAAGTCATTAGAAGCGCTCCAATTCTGGATGAGGGAGCTTGCCACCACTGATACGCATGCGACCATATTCAGCGCAACGATTTAAGGTGGGAATTGCCTTATCGGGATTCAGTAATTTTTCTGGATCAAATGCGCTCTTGACTCCCCAGAATGATTCGCGCTCACCTTCGCCAAATTGAATACACATAGAGTTGATCTTTTCGATGCCAACACCATGTTCACCAGTAATCGTTCCACCCAGTTCAACACACGCCTCCAGGATTTCAGTACCAAAATCTTCTGCGCGGTGCCATTCATCTTGATCGGCACCATTAAATAAAATCAGTGGATGCATATTGCCATCACCCGCATGAAATACATTGAGGCAACCTAAGCCATATTTAATTTCCATACCTTGGATACGCTTGAGTAATGTAGCGATGTGTCTGCGAGGAATAGTGCCATCCATACAGTAGTAATCAGCTGCTAAACGCCCCGCTGCAGGGAAAGCGTTCTTGCGGCCACTCCAGAACTTAAGACGCTCGGCTTCATCTTTTGAGATCTGAATACCACTAGCGCCAGATTCCTCTAAGACTTTAGTCATGCGGGCTATCTCTTCTGCAACCTCTTCGGGCGTGCCATCGGACTCACATAACAAAATGGCAGTAGCGTCTAAGTCATACCCAGCATGAACAAATTCTTCAACGGCACGGGTTGTGGCTTTGTCCATCATTTCTAAACCAGCAGGAATGATACCGGCAGCAATAATGGCAGCAACTGCATTTCCACCTTTTTCAATATCGTCAAAGCTCGCCATGATCACGCGGGCCAATGTTGGTTTGGCGATTAATTTGACAGTGACTTCGGTTACCACTGCCAGCATGCCCTCACTACCCATCATGATGGCAAGTAAATCCAATCCAGGGGAGTCTGGAGCGAGGCTACCAAATTCCACAATCTCGCCATTCATTAAAACGCCACGAACACGTAGGACGTTGTGAAGGGTGAGACCATACTTCAAGCAATGAACACCACCAGAGTTCTCATTGACGTTGCCACCAATGGAGCAGGCAATTTGAGAGGAGGGATCTGGAGCGTAGTACAGACCAAGATGAGCAACCGCTTCAGAGATTGCTAAATTTCGCACTCCAGGTTGAACAACGGCAGTTCGGGTGAATGGATCGATGCTGACAATTTTCTTGAGCTTGGCTAAAGACAGTACTAAACCTTGAGAAATTGGCATGGCGCCACCGGAGAGTCCGGTGCCGGATCCGCGTGGCACCACCGGAATTTGCATTGCAAAGCAAATCTTGAGGATTTGAGCGACTTGTTCTTCGGTCTCAGGCAGGGCGACCGCTAAAGGCATTCTGCGATATGCGGCTAGGCCGTCACATTCGTAGGGGATAGTGTCTTCAGGCTCCCATAGCAGAGCATGCTCTGGGAGGATGGGGCGCAGGGCAGAAACCAGTTTTGACTGAAGAGCGCTAATAGCGGCAAGATCGGGGGGAGGGGTCACCATATTCATATGAATCATTTTAGCCATTTACCTATAATCAAGGTCATGGGAAATCGATTATCAAAAATAGCCACCAGAACAGGTGATGCAGGCATGACTGGCCTAGGTGATGGCAGCCGCGTAGAGAAGGATCATTTGCGGATTTGCGCCATGGGGGATGTGGATGAGTTGAACTCAGAAATCGGTGTTTTGATGACTGAGGAGATCCCCCAGGGCATTGCTCCCGAATTTAAAGAGCTTTTTTTGCAGGTGCAGCACGACTTATTTGATTTGGGCGGTGAGCTTTGTATCCCCAATTATAAATTGCTCAATCCTGAGCATGTCGCTCAGCTTGATGTATGGTTAGAAAAGTACAACCAGCAACTACCACCCTTAACGGAATTTATTTTGCCAGGCGGAACGCGTGCGGCTGCACAAGCCCATGTATGTCGTACGGTTTGCCGAAGAGCGGAGCGTTCAATTGTGCGTTTAGGTTGGGCTGAACCTTTATATGATTCGCCACGTCAGTATGTCAATCGCCTATCAGATTTGCTATTTGTTTTGGCCCGTATTCTGAATCGTGCTGCCGGTGGAAGTGATGTGCTGTGGAAGCACGAAAAAAAAGAGACTAAATAAACTAGTCTCTTCTTTCATCAGACTTACCTGATTTACTTGCGCTTAACTCTTTTTGCTTCTGCGTTTCTTAACAGCTGTAGCAAGACGCTCAAGTACTTTTACCGAATCATCCCAGTTGATGCAGGCATCCGTAATACTCTTACCGTATTCCAAATTGGCTGGATCATCTTTTCCTGGAGTGAATTTTTGCGCACCATCATGGAGGTGACTTTCAATCATGACGCCAAAAATTTGATTTGATCCAG
>CAILON010000463.1 GCA_903835865.1 uncultured beta proteobacterium | reverse complement strand
CAGATTTTGCAGCTTTAGTAATGGCTGCATCTTCTTTTAGGCTGGGCCTAATTAATTTCTTCTTCATATTTATCATTCTCCCGGAGGTTTGCTTTTCTAAGGCTAATAATCCTTCTGCCAAGTTTTGTATATAAATAAACCACGCAATACAATCGGCGCTTCAGCGGTACCAGTGAAACGCAGCGCACTTCACCATAATCTTTTCTCTCATCAATCCAGCTTAATGCTTCATCCCACTCTAGTAGCTTAGCTTCTGATAGTGATATTCCATGCTTCTCAATATTGGATTTATCTTTAACTGGATCAAAAGTACATTGCATCTTAATTATTGTAGTTACATTAAATCATACAATCAATTAATAAATGTAACTACAATAATTAAGGGAATTAAACCATGAAATTATTGTTTGTGCAATGACATCCTATATAAGTAGGTCGCACTACAACTGCTCTAAACAGTGATTGGTAGAGGGCGAAATCTTAAATTTCGTAAGTCTCTGATCCACTATTCATTGCCTGCTCGACAATTTTCTTGGTAAGCGTTGGGGAGAAGAGCTCAATGAAGGTGTAAACAAAAGAGCGTAGATAAGCACCCTGTTTTACGCCAAGGTGAGTAACGTTATTTCCAAATAAGTGGCCCACTGGAATCACTTTGAGATTGCGATCTTTATCAGCATCGTAGGCCATGCCTGCGACGATACCCACACCCATACCAACTTCCACATAGGTTTTAATCACATCGGCATCAATTGCTTCTAAGATGATGTCAGGACTCAAACTACGTTGAGCAAAAGCAGCATCAATCTTGCTTCTTCCTGCAAATGCCTTGTCGTAGGTGATGATCGGGTATTTCGCAATCTCTTCAAGAGTTACCGTTGCTTGATTTAGTAGGGGGTGACTTAATGGCACCATGAGCACGTGCTGCCATTGAAACCCTGGTAGCGCCAACACTCCAGGCATATTCGCAATGCCTTCAGTGGCAATGGCAATATCCGCACGATCATGAATGAGGAGCTCGGCAATTTGTCCGGGGCTACCTTGTTGAATGCTCACCCGCACCTTTGGAAAGCGCTTAGTAAATTCAGTGATCACTTTCGGTAAAGCGTAACGTGCTTGGGTGTGCGTTGTGGCAATCACAAAGTTCCCTTGGTCTTGGCTAGCAAAGTCTTTGCCAACTCTCCTCAGGGTTTCAACCTCATCCAGAATGCGCTCAACCGAACTCAAAATCCTTTTCCCAGGTTCAGTCAGGGATCGAATACGTTTACCGTGGCGGCGAAAGATTTCAACGCCTAATTCATCCTCAAGTTCAATAATGGCTTTTGAAACCCCTGGTTGAGAGGTAAATAGCGCCTTAGCAGCGGTGGTGAGATTGAAGTTTTGACGAACGGCTTCCCGTACAAAACGAAATTGGTGCAGATTCATTAGGATTCCTATCTATATATCTACAAAGATATAGAAATCAAATTCTAAATGATTTTTGGGTATTAAGCCTTAGAAACCCACCGTAGACCTGCAAGGGCCAGCAAGAAGTAGAACAGAGGAGGCAATAGGGCGGTTAGCAATGCCGGCCAGGAGCCAAGTAAGCCCACGTTTGAGAAAAGCGAGTTAAAAAGCTGAAAGCTCATCCCCAGCATGATCCCACCAAATACTTTAATGCCGACGCTACCAGCGCGAACCTTGAGATAGGCAAATGGCAAAGCCAGGGTCAACATTACAAAAATAATGAAGGGATACACCACCTTTTTCCAAAAGGCGATCGAGTGACGCTGCGCGTCTTGTTTGTTATCGCGTAAGTGAGTAATGAAGCGACCCAAGCTAACGATGGACATTTTTTCTGGGCTAATAAGTAGCACATTCAGAATTTGAGGAGTGACTTCAGACATTAAAGTGACTGTTGGACGCTTTAATGTCTGGGAGGCGAAAACGGGATTTAAAGGATCAGATTGCTTAGTTTCTTTAAAGCGGGTTTCGGTAACATCATTGAGAACCCAAGTGCCCGATTGATCAAAGAGTCCAGATACTGCAGTTCTGATGGAGAGTAGGCGATAGACATCATCAAACTCATACATTCGAATATTGCGGATTTCATTATCTTTATCAATTTTGCCAACGTTGACATATCGAACGCCAGGGCGAACAGGCCCAGTACCATCCTCATCGCGCAGGCGATCTTTGACCCAAACACCCGTTCTAAATTGTGAGGAGAAAGAAGAGCCTAAGGCCTTCATTCGAATTTGATCGGACTTGGCTTCCGAGTAGGGGCCTACCCATTCACTCATGATGAGAGTAAGCACGATCAACGGGATGGCAATTTTGGCAAGCGTAATTAAACCCCTTTTAACGTCTAAGCCAGCAATACGCAAAATCGTAAATTCAGACTGACTTGCCAGCATTGCAAAGACATAAATACTGCCAATCAAACTAGCTATAGGAATGATCTCTGAAATACGGCTAGGCGCTTTGAGTAACACGTGCAATAGGGCAAGAGGCAAAGTATATTGACCTTGGACTGAGCCGAGCTCACTCAAAATATCAAAGAATAAAAATAGGGCAACTAATGCAAATAAGATAAATCCGAACGCAGCATAAATCTGCTTAGCCAGATAGCGCTCAAAAATGTAGGGAAAGAATAGCTTCATTTCGGTACTCTATTTTTTCCAAATGCAGCAGGAAGCTGGCGGCGCCACCACTTAATCGAAGGATTGATTCGATTGCGTATGAGGGCGATAGCAATAAGGAGCGCAAGTAGATGAATAGGCCAAGCCCCCAAAAATACATTGACCTTGCCTTGAGCAACAAAGTTTTGGGTGAGGTTGAGTAGATTGCTGTAAATCAGATAAATCAGTACTGCATAGAACATTGCGGTATAGCTACCCAATCTTGGGTTGACGTAGGCAAGGGGTATGGCAATTAACACTAAGCCCAAGGCCATCAGTGGCAAGCCAACACGCCATAAGATCTCGGCTCGATTGGGGTTGGCAGCATTGGGGTTTGGGTCGTTAAGCAGCTCCGTGATGGTCTTTTCTCGGTCACGAGGTGCAGGTGCCATGGCATCTTTGCTGCGGATCTTGGTGGTGTATTCGTTAAATTCCAGAATTCTAAAATTGGGCTCGGTTGGATTACCTTCATAACGACGACCGGTATGAAGAACAATTGACTTCTCACCACCCTCGGCATTTTGAATATATCCAGTAGATGCCACGGCAATACTCAAACGCCCATTTTTATTGTCGGCCACAAAAATATTCTTCACTTCACTTTTGTCGACATCTAATTCTTCAATGAAAAAGACACGCTCTGCTTTAGCTGATTCTTTAAATTGCCCAGCAGTCACCATCGAAACATCATCACGTTGTTGGAAGCGCTGACTGATTAATGTGGATTCACGGTTAGCCCAAGGCCAAACAAACAGGGCTAATAAAGCAATGATGATGATTAAGGGGATGGCGAATTGAAGAATAGGGCGGATTAAGCTGGTAACACTTAAGCCGCTTGCAAACCACACAATCATTTCAGAGTCTTTATACCAACGTACCAAGACAATCAGGGTTGCCACAAATAGAGATACCGTTAGCAGCACTGCTAAGTACCCTAAAGTTGCCAAAGCAATGAGGACTAATGCATCTTCAGGATTGACTGCACCATTTGCTGCAAAACCTAAAATACGAATCACCAGAGAGGTGATCATGATGGTGACTAAAACCAAAAAGACCCCACCAGTCGTAAAACTGAGTTCTCGGCGAAGGGCTTTGTTAAAAATCATGGGATGCTATTGGATGGGTATTAGGCAGGATATGGAGGGGGCAAATAGCTTATATTGGTGTGTGTACGGATGTTGATCT
>CAILON010000462.1 GCA_903835865.1 uncultured beta proteobacterium | reverse complement strand
TTTAGTGAGAACACCACTTTTAAGTAATTGGTTCACAGCATCTCTAGCGGCAACATAGGCGCCAGTAATGGAGGCTGTACGGGTTCCGCCATCGGCTTGCAAGACATCGCAATCTAAATGAATGGTGCGCTCGCCTAAAGTTTCTAGGTTGAAGACACTACGCATGGCACGACCAATGAGGCGTTGGATTTCTTGGGTGCGACCAGATTGTTTGCCACGAGCGGCTTCACGATCGCTACGGGTATGGGTGGAGCGGGGGAGCATGCCGTATTCAGCAGTAACCCAACCTTCGCCAGAGCCCTTTTTATGAGGCGGGACGCGCTCAAGGATGCTGGCTGTACATAAAACCTTGGTATCGCCAAAGGCAATGAGGACTGAGCCTTCCGCATGCTTAGTAAAGGCACGGGTAATCGTGACAGGGCGTAATTGTTTTGGGTTACGACCGCTTGGGCGGCTGACATTAGAGGTGCTCATGGGGTTTGGTCCTAAGTTTGGGCTGGATCTATAAAGAATCTACAATGTCCACATGATATCGAGCATGACTGGTTATGGCAGCGCTTCTCGCCAAGTCTCCCTAGGAGCTGGTGTAGTTGCTGATCTGCAGGTGGAATGTAGGGCTGTGAACAGCCGCTTTCTGGATTTGGGCTTTCGTCTTCCGGACGAGTGCCGTGGGGCTGAGCCTGCTCTGCGAGAAATAGCCACTCAGGCTATCTCTCGTGGCAAAGTCGAGTTTCGGGCTGCATGGCGGGTTAATGCTGGCGCAGCTGGTGCTGCTAAGAGCAATCCTCACGCCTTGGGTGCGCTTAATAAAGATCGCCTGGACGCTTTATATACCTTGCAAGAGAAAGCCCAGGAAGCCTTTCCAAAGGCCCAAGCTTTGGGAATCTCTGACATCCTACGTTGGCCAGGCATTGTTTCTGAGCCGCGTGGCGAGGAAGAGGGGTGGATTGCTGCCACGGTAGAAGCTGGCCGCGCTGCCCTTGCCGCCTTGGTTGAAAGTCGTCAGGCTGAAGGTGGAGCGCTAGTCGGCGTGCTGACCAACATCACCGGCAAGATGCGTGAGATTGTGAAAGTGATTGAACCCAAGGTGCCTGAGTACGTCACCCAGTATCAAGAAAAACTCTCTGAGCGTTTAGCAGAAGCATTAGCCGCTCAAGAGCAGGGAAAAGGCGTCAGCGGGACTGGCACGGAGTTGATGGAACGCATTCGTCAAGAGGTAGTGCTCTATGCAGTGCGAATTGATGTTGCTGAAGAGTTTGCGCGTTTGAAGACGCATCTTCAGGCGGTTGATAATGCCTTGGCCGGTAAGGGACCAGTTGGCAAGCGATTGGATTTCTTAATGCAAGAACTCAATCGTGAAGCCAATACACTGAGTTCTAAGTCGGTTTCAGAAGAATGTACTCAAGCTGCTTTAGAGTTAAAGCTCTTTATCGAGCAAATGCGTGAACAAGTTCAAAATTTAGAGTAAATCTTTAATCCACTGATATGACTAGCCAAAACGCCACACCCGCTTATCAAGGCAGTATGTTGATGATTGTTGCTCCTTCAGGTGCGGGCAAATCTTCTTTAGTTGACGCTTTGTTAAAGAGTGATCCCAGTCTCAAGCTATCCCTTTCGACCACTACCCGTGCGCCAAGACCTGGCGAAGTAGATGGTGTGAACTATCGTTTTGTGAGTAAAGACGAGTTCATCGCTGAGCGAGATCAAGGACAATTTTTAGAGTGGGCAGAAGTGCACGGCCATTTTTATGGCACTTCACG
>CAILON010000461.1 GCA_903835865.1 uncultured beta proteobacterium | reverse complement strand
TCCTCTATTGGTCTATTTTTTTCGTATTTATCCCCGTATAAATATACGGCTAAGGTGTTACGATTGACACCAAATTCTTTGCAAATATCTGCAAGGGTTTTCTGCTTTCTCCACTCAGCGAGGGCGTTGGCTATCGCTGGTGATATTGGTTTAAGCTTTGGGCCGCGCCTCTGAGGAGGCAAGGGCTGGGCTGTTTGAATCAGCCCGGCCTGTCTAAGATGTATGAATTGATCTGTCATATTTTGTTTGTTGGTTTATGTTAAGGAAATGTTTGCTCGTTTTATCCTATGGAAAAACGACTAGCCCATCCGGGCTAGCTGCTTGTCTAGTCTCAGAAAAGTAGGAGAGTGGGCACAACTCACCCATTACTGGGAGAGGATGCTTGGCAGTCAGAAAAGCTGGAGCCGTGGTCATCTACATGAGCATTGGGACGGCGTTGACTCTATTCACCCAGCTCACGTTACTCACCGCCATTGCTGGCGTGTCATGTATTAAGTCGCTTGGTAGTTGGTCGAGGCGACACCGTTGAAGTCCTTACGTCCTGCCCTGTTCGGGTCAGTTGGTAAGGTGTTTTCTTTAGATCGGGAAAAGAAGAACCCCGGCAGCACTGAAGGTACTCCGGGGCTTGTTTCCATAGGAGAATGAACAACCCCCAGGAAAAGTCTTGGCAGCACCTTCAGTACTGACTTGGGCTAGCTTCGCCCCATTGTTATGATGAGTCAAGATTTATTTTAATTTCTTTTTGGGCTAGGCTTTTCCGCTTCCCCGCTAGGGGAAGTCTGAAGTCTGGCTTGAGTTTTGCGTAGTCCACTAGGGCATCGAGGCATCGACCATAGGGGATGCCATAGAATGCCCGCCAAGCCCCTAGGATGGCCTTTGTATCGGGGTCTACCGAGAGGGTGGCACGTTGCAGCATCACCCTGTTAGTCTTATCGCCAGTCTTTTTCATTAGTGTTTCTTGTATGTTACGTTGAATGTGTCTCTGTCCCAGCAAGCCCTGCAAGTTAAGCATTTGTTGCCAGTTGTTGAGGCTGGGCAACTGAATGCTGATGCTGATGCACCGCTGACGTTCACGTTGAGCTTGCGTGCAAACGTCTCTGGAGCCTTGCCGTCAAACATCAAGGCCGATAGCCTGATGGTAAGGTTTGGTGGGACTATCCCACCTTCCGTAATAAACTTGGCTACATAGGCATACTCTCTCGTTGGCAACCAATGCCTGATGTTGGGTGTTTTGTTCACCACCTCCACGATCTTGGCTAGATGCCAAGCACCCTGCAAATCTCCGCTGTCAAACCAGCGAAAATATCCAGAGGCTTCCGTTTGGTTAATGGCCTGGGCCATTGCGTCTACCCAGCCATCCAGAGTAAGCGCAGCAAATCTGTTTGCGTGCGCTTGCTTAGTCGACGGGTATAGGTAGTTGCCTCGGCGTGCGTAACATCTGCTACAGATGCTACCCTCCACCTTAGCCATGCGTGCCCCTACATGGCACAGCTCAGCCGATATAGACCAACTCTGGCACGGCATCTTAGATGGCGCGGAGAGATTGCCTACAAATTTCAATGCTTCTTTAGTTGTCATGTATTTCTATTAGTATCCATTGGTTATGTTTATTATGACGAATGTTCCTTCTTTGCATAATGTCCACGGAACACCCGATGTATTGAGTGCTTGAATCAAACGGGCGAATGCTTGCGTTTGCTCGTAGTCTTTCAGATCGAACTTTAATGTTTCTATGCTCATGATTATGGAAGATATTTAACAAGAATATCGTAGTCGTTTCTAGGTATTTGTTTGTAATACTTTGGAGAAATGATCGTGCCATCTTCCCAATATCCTTTCATATCTTCATCGTATTCTTGATCTTTGCTTCCACCTCTCCATGTTTTCGCTATATTATGAATGTGCTCTTCTGCACTTTCATGATCTTGAACAACG
>CAILON010000460.1 GCA_903835865.1 uncultured beta proteobacterium | reverse complement strand
TACTTAGCCATTAACTGATCCGGTGATTCCGTATAACTAGGATTAAATGGAATGCAATCGACTGGGCACACTTGACGGCATTGAGGGGCGTCGTAATGCCCCACGCATTCAGTGCACTTATCGGGATCAATTTCGTAAATTTCCAACCCCATATAAATGGCATCATTAGGGCACTCTGGCTCGCACACATCACAATTGATGCACTCGTCCGTAATCATTAAGGCCATGATTTAGCTATTGGCCTTACTCTTTAACTTGATTGGCGGCAGCAATTTTTTTATCTAACCACTTCTCGACTGATGGGAAAACAAACTTACTCACATCGCCACCCATTGATGCAATCTCACGCACAAAGGTACCAGAAATAAATTGATACTGATCAGATGGCGTTAGGAACAAAGTTTCCACATCAGGCAGTAGATAGCGATTCATACCCGCCATTTGAAACTCATACTCAAAGTCAGAGACAGCACGTAAACCACGCACGATAACGCGAGCGTTGTACTCACGCGCAAAATCTTTTAACAGGCCAGTAAAGCCAACAATTTTGACGTTGGGGTAGTGACCAAGCACTTCCTTGGCGATTGCGATACGCTCATCTAAAGTAAAGAATGGGCGCTTACTGCGGCTATCCGCAACGCCCACAATCAATTCACCAAAAATACTAGACGCACGACGAACCAGATCTTCGTGTCCACGCGTAAAGGGATCAAATGTTCCAGGGTATACAGCAACAGTCATAACGCTCCTAAGGCTTTATCAGCTACAGGCAAGAGTTTAGCCCCTTCTGCTGCGAAATAGACAAGCTTTTACCTGTCCAGCCTCTAAGTATTTTCCACAATGCCAGTCTGGCAATAGGGCTTCTATTTCCCCAAGAGTCCGGCTAGAGGGAAATTCAATGTAAATACCACCTCCAGAGCTGTCATCACAAATACGACCGGCTTGTATGACCGCTTTATCGAGCAAAGCCGCCTCCTGAAAAGGCGGGTCGATAAAAATCAAATGGCTTGAAAGATTTGGCTGCTGACTTAAGAACTCCAAACTGTCTTGATGCAATATCTCGACTAAGCCTGATGCAGGTGAAGATTGAAGTAGTTTAAAGGTGGCTAATAAATTTGCATGGGCTTTTTTATCTCGCTCGATCAATACCACTAGCTCTGCATCTCTTGAAGCCGCCTCAAAACCCAATGCTCCAGTACCAGCAAATAAATCCAAACAACGCAAACCCGTTAGATCTTGGCCTAACCAATTAAATAAGGTTTCACGAATGCGATCTGTGCTTGGGCGCAGCCCAGGCAAATCCATAACCGATAACAAACGACTGCGCCAAGTCCCGCCAATAATGCGAATCTTCTTGGGGAGCTCTGAACGCTGACCCATAGTGGCAGTCTTATTTGCGGATTTCTTTATTTGGATGCTCCCAAAACGACAATCTTCATGCGATCCATCGCAAGATACTTCTGAAAGGCGGCACTCACTTGCTCTAAGGTCACTGCATCCACTTTA
>CAILON010000459.1 GCA_903835865.1 uncultured beta proteobacterium | reverse complement strand
GGCTTTGTCATGAGCTTCTTTTTAACGATGCCCTATGGTAAGTTTGCTCATGGAATATATCGCACTGCAGCATTATTAAAAAATGCGGTTGAAAAAAGGCAAAAAAATACGCTTCAACTTGGGGCTGATTAAAGGGTTTTATTTAAAACCTGAAATTAGAGGCTCTCAATAGGGGTGGAGGATGCTTTTTAATCCCGATCCCCATAAATACCCTTAAATCAGTATCATTTAGAGCTTACCTCTGAAATTCTTAGGAAATTACTATGCCAGGCTTACTACCAAATGTTGATCCAGATGGATTATTGGAGTTCTCGGTTGTTTATACCGACCGCTCCCTAAATCACATGTCTGAAGAGTTCAAGCGCGTGATGGTTGATATTTCAAGCATCCTGAAAGATGCCTACAACGCTAGCTCAGCAGTCATCGTTCCTGGTAGCGGTACTTTTGGCATGGAAGCAGTTGCACGCCAATTTGCAAATCAGCAGAAATGTTTGATCTTGCGTAATGGTTGGTTTAGTTATCGCTGGACGCAAATTTTTGATTTGGCCAATATTACGAATGACGTTACTGTTTTGAAGGGCAAGCAATTAGAAGACTCTACTCAAGGTGTTTTTGCACCTGCTCCGATTGAGGAAGTCGTTGCCTTCATTAAAAAAGAAAAGCCCGCGGTAGTTTTCGCTCCTCACGTTGAAACTTCTGCCGGAATTATTTTGCCGGACGATTACCTCAAGGCAGTGGGTGAAGCCGTGCGTTCAGTGAATGGTTTGTTTGTTCTCGATTGCATCGCTTCTGGTGCGATCTGGGTTGATATGAAAGCATGCAACGTTGATGTTTTAATTACTGCGCCACAAAAAGGTTGGAGTAGCTCACCATGCTGTGCATTGATTGCGCTTGGTGAGAGAGCTCGTGAAGTGATTGATGGCACTCAAAGTAGTAGCTTCTCGATGGACCTAAAAAAATGGCTCCAAATTATGGAAGCCTATGAAAAGGGCGGACATGTGTATCACACCACCATGCCTACTGATGCTTTAAAGATTTTGCGTAATGTTATGAAAGAAACGCAGGCACTTGGTTTTGCTGCATTAAAAGCAAAGCAAATTGAGCTTGGTAACAAGGTGCGTCAATTACTAGTCTCAAAAGGTTATGACTCTGTTTCCGCACAAGGCTTCCAGGCCCCAGGCGTAGTAGTGAGTTACACCAAGGATCCAGATATTCAGTCTGGTAAGAAATTTATTGCCTTAGGCCTGCAAACTGCAGCTGGCGTTCCTTTGCAGTGCGATGAAAGGCCGGATTTCCGAACATTCCGTATCGGCTTGTTTGGCTTAGAAAAACTGGCCCATGTGGATCGTACGGTTGAGAGTCTCGCTAATGCTTTAGAGAAAATTACTGAAGCAGAAGCACAGCCAGCTTAATTCCAAGTAACTGCTGATTTAAAAGGCCATCAATTGATGGCCTTTTTTATTTCTGCGCCAGCGGGTTGGGAGTCGGCTCTCCAATTTTGTAAAGCGTATTGTTGTCTACGTGATGAAACAAGGCATCTTGATCTTTAATCTTCATCACAGTATCTTGCTCGTATGACCAGGTTCCATTGTCATGAATGCTAACCTGTATACGATATTCAACTGTTCTAAATGCGTATTCTAAAAATGGGTTAGAGGAAATACCTGCATTGGGATCTCCTTCCTTTGCATACAGTTCAAATTGCCTATCATCAGCCTTTGCGTTTCCATTAGCCATCGTCGTCATTCCGCGTGGAATAGTAAGTGTGTGAATGACATTGCCTGTTGCAGGTTCCCATAACCAGTAACCTACTTGATCGTGATACGTTTTGACTTGATCTGGTTTTGTGATGTGCGTGTGGTAGCGCAAACCATAAAACAATTGCGGCCCATTGGTCTGAGGGTCAATAGGTTGTAGTTCAAGGCGCTCTACATAAGCTTGTTTTTTTGGACCATCTGCTTTGGGTTTGACATCTAGGCCACGCACACCTTCCCAAATTCCGGCCATACCAGTCAAGGGCCCCAACATACTAAGGGTGTCAACGGAGTAGCCTTGCGGCTCGGTAAAGATGTCACTTGGAAAATCGTTCATAGGCAGCCTTCTAAAAATGAAGCATTTAAGTCAATTTTTTGAGTATTATTAAATTATCCACAAACATTCATGGAGAATCTTATGATTTCTCGTTTTACACGCTTAAGTCTTGTCACTTTGATCTCTGCTGCCATTGGCTTATCTCCATTGTCAGTGATGGCTGCAGATCCTGCTCCAGCGCCTGCGCCAATTGCTGCGCCTGCCGCCGCTCCAGTGCCTGCCGAACAGTCTGTTGATAAAAAGACTAAGAAATCAAAGAAAGATAAAAAAGCCGATAAAAAAGCAAAGAAAAAGTCTAAGAAAAAGGCTAAATCTGCTGTACAGCCAGCTGCAACACCAGCCACTCAGCCAGCCGCTCAGTAACTTAATTAAGCAAACCCCCTCGTTAGTTGAGGGGCTCGGCTCCATCAAAGTCATCAGATTTATTTTTGTCTGATGACTTTTTGCTTGGTGGATTATTGCGGACTAATAACCACATTGCGGCGATTACCAGCGACATTCCGCTAATCTGAATCCAGGTGATGGGTTCCGATAAAAATATATATCCCATAAAAATGGTCGAGACTGGGCCTAATATGCCTGCTTGCGCTACTAGGGGCGATCCAATTCGATTGATTGACACCATAATCATCAGCATGGGAATCACAGTACACAAACTTGCATTTAGCAGGCTTAGCCAATAAATCTGGGGAAGCTGTTGAAATATTGCCGTAGGGTTGTAGATAAGTGATTGTGCAAGGCTAAATGCAGTCGATGCCGAGCTCGCATAAAACACCAAGCGAACGCTGCCAATGCGCTTGACCATTTCTCCAGCGCCAATCATATAGATCGCATAAAGGCACGCGCTAGAGAACACAAGAATCATTCCTAGCCAGGCGAGGATTCCGGTAGAGCTAGCATCTTGAATAAAGACTATGATCACGCCGAGATAGCCAATGACTAAGGCATACCATTGCAAGCGTGAAATGGGTTTTCGCAAAACAAAGTAAGAGATAAGCAAAACAATCGACGGCGTGAGATACAAAACAATTCTCTCTAGACCAGCGGAGATGTACTGGAGTCCAAGGAAGTCGATATAACTCGAGAGAAAGTAGCCAAGGAATCCTAGGCCAATTAACTTGCCTCGATCAAGCCAAGTAAGTGGACTCATTGACCTTTTTCGTGAGTGCCACCAATAGATGGAGCAAAACATCGGAAAGGCCATTAACATCCGCAGAGCAAGTAGAGTTTCAGCATTAGCTCCATCGATAAACGCGAGCTTAACCAGAACTGCTTTTCCGGAAAATAGCATTGAGCCAATTGCGGCCATGAGAATGCCGTATAGGTAACGTCGCTGGTGATGTGCTGCGCTTGCTGAATGCATAAAGATTTATAGCCGCTTATTGAGTAAGCTTCTCATCTCCAGAATGATCTCTGATGGAGTAAGACCAATAGGGCCAACTCCTTTACTTACTAAACTATCAGCTGCAAGAGCGTGGAGTTGAACGGCGATTCCAGTAGATTCCCAAAGGTTGAGTTGATGGCGAATCCCTTGTGCAGCAATTGCAGCAATGCTACCTGTGAGAACATCGCCCATGCCACCTGTTCCCATACCCGAATTTCCTTCTTCGCATTGAACCGCGGGGTGTTCGGGGGAGGCAATTAAGGTATGTTGACCTTTTAAGACCACAATCGAGTGAGTCAGCTCCACTAATTTCACAATACAACCCAGTCTATTTGACTGAATGTCTGCCCCACTAATTTTTAATAATCCTGCTGCTTCACCAGGGTGGGGGGTTAGAACAGTTAGACCTGGAAATCGTTGATTGCGATTTTGTAGGGACTTGAGTAAATCTTCTGAAGAGGCTATGAGGTTCAGAGCATCTGCATCGATGACTAACGGAATACTAGGAATGTCGAAAACTTTCTCGAGACTACGTATTGCTAGTATTGAATTTCCAAGGCCAGGCCCAATTGCAATGACATCGGGCTTAATGTTGTGTAGCCCATTGATTGCTTCAGGGTTTGCAAGCCGAATCATCAGTTCTGGGTGATCGGCGCAAGCGTGTGCGGAGCTGGGGTCTAGCATTTCTAAAATGGTCCAGCCTGCACCCAAATGCATACAGGCATTACCTGCTAACAAGAGTGCGCCCGCCATTCCAGGTGCGCCACCAATCAACACAACCTTCCCGGCGTCTCCCTTATGTTCCGCTGAACCGCGCTTTAGGCGAATTACTAGAGAAAGCGCATTGAGTTTGTTCGGAATTTGGGGCATCTTTTTGGGTTTGTACAAGTAATTTAGGTTTTATCTCATTGTAAGGCGGAGTATGCTAATCGCATGAGGATCCAATTTCTTGGCGCTGCAGGGGAGGTGACGGGCTCACGTCATTCGGTAGAGGCTTTACTTGCAGGAAGATCACATCGCTTCATGGTTGACTTTGGGATGTTTCAGGGCGGTCGTGAAGCGACAAATAAAAATCTAGAGCCGTTACCTTTCTCGGCCAAAGAATTGGATTTTGTAGTGCTTACTCATGCGCATATTGATCATAGCGGCCTATTGCCACGCTTATGTGCGCAAGGATTTAATGGCCCCATTTATTGCACTAGTGCTACTTTCGAACTACTAAAAATATTATTGCCTGATAGTGCATATCTGCAGCGCTCAGACGTGGAAAGAGCGGAAAGAAAGCAAAAGGCTGGGAAGTGGCGTGGCGATATGCCAGTGGCACTATATTCTCGCGAAGAAGTAGATCTTGCCTTAGCGCAGTTTGAAGTCCTGGATTATGGCCAAGTCATTAGTCCTTTGCCTGGTATTAGCTTGGAGTTTCGTAATGCCGGACACATTCTGGGTTCAGCCATTGCGGTCTTGGAAATCCAAGAAGATGGGGAGCGGAAAAAACGCTGTGTGTTTTCTGGGGATATCGGCATGAAAGGTAAGGTACTAATGCCCGATCCAGAGCTTATTTTAGGTGCCGATGTGCTTGTAGTGGAATCAACTTATGGCGACCGACTCCATCGAAATTTGCAGGAAACTGAGAAGGAATTTATTGAAGTAGTTTCATCAACCCTTCAAGGACATGGCAACGTTATTATTCCTGCATTTGCAGTTGGGCGTACCCAAGAAATTTTATTTCTATTGATCGACTTAGTTAGGAAAAATTTACTTCCGCATCTGAATGTGTGGCTAGATTCACCAATGGCTACAGCAGCTACCCATTTAACGCAGCATTACTTTTCACAGTTAGATGCGCAATCACAAAAGACTTTTAAATGGTTTAAGGAGCACCCCGAAGCGGTGGAGCTCCGTTTTATTGCAGATGTAGAAGAGTCTAAAGCCTTAAATAGAATCAAAGGTGGTGCCATTATTATTTCTGCTAGTGGCATGTGCGATGCCGGCCGGATCGTTCATCATTTATTTAATAATTTACCGCGTGCCCAAAGTGCGATCGTCATTACAGGCTTTCAAGCTTATGGCAGCTTGGGTAGACGTTTGGTGGATAAGGCAAAAAAGGTGCGCTTATTTGGGGAGGAGGTCGCGGTGAGAGCCTCTATACACACGATAGGCGGTTTATCGGCGCATGCTGATCAGGCAGGATTGCTAGATTGGCTTAAGGGATTTAAGGCGCCACCTAAGGCGGTATTTGTAGTGC
>CAILON010000458.1 GCA_903835865.1 uncultured beta proteobacterium | reverse complement strand
GCGATCAGTGATGTCCAGAAAGGATACCGAGAGTAGCCCCTGCACAATCGTGGCACGCATTAATACATCAAGCATCTTTCCTTCTTTAGTAAGCATCTTGAGCTCACGACTAGGAATAGAGCTTTTATCTTTAATCGCTTGAGCTACTTTTGTGCGCCACCAAGCTAACACTACTGAGCGGTAAGAGCGATCTGGGTAGGCACGAATCATCCAATCCTCAGTCTTAGGAATATCAGCCAAGGTATAGCCAAACACCTCAGTAAATCGGGTGTTTACAAACAGCGTGATGCCGTCTTCTTTCAGACTGGACCAAATCAAAGGGATGGGAAGTTCTTTTAATATCTGCTGAGTTTCTTGTTGCAGGGCCTGCAATTCAATTTCAGATATTTTTTGCGCGGTGATATCGGTAATCACACCTTGGTGATAGCTAAGACCGCTGACATCCTTTATGGGGCTTGATTCAATCCGAAACCAGTAGTTTTTATCATGGATAACGCCTCTTCCCTCCCACAAAAAACGCTTTTTACTCTGATAGGCTACATTGGCGGCAGATTGAAATAGATCCCGCTCCTCTGGATGAATCACTTGGATGATTTCTGAAAACTGGGGCTGGGAATTGGCTTTAGGTAAACCTAATATTTCAGAAAAACGCTGGTTAGCAAAGATCAATCGGGAAGCCTGTCTTGAAGACGCTTCAACAATAAAAGATGCCACTGGGCTATCGCTGGTCAATTGCAAAGGATTGTTGGCAAACTCAGAAATACGCATCGCCATATAAACACTCTGCACTAAGCAAGGGAAAATCACCATCATGGCTAGGACTAATGACTCCACCAGTGCTAAATTCGAAAGCGCTGCCATTCCCCCATGCCAATAGACCAGCGGCAATCCCAAGATCCAAAGCACAGTAGCGCTTGCATAAAGCAGCATTAAGGATTTGACGTAGGCATTACCCGAGAATCGACATGTCTTATAGAGCGCAATAGAGGCCAGCGCACAGGTATAAGCACCTGCACCAATAGTGATCAGAGGAATAAGGCTCCGATAGCCAAGACTTATGGCAAGGATGAATAAACTGCAATACAGCAGTAAACCTACTTCATAACGGTACTTGCGCTCTAGCTTAGATCCAGAGAAAGCTTGAATACCATAAGCAAACCAAATATTTGCATAGAAGACGGAAAAGCTGGCAATAAAGTAGCTCAAATATAACGGTGCGCCCTCTTTGAAACTGAGCAGTAAAAAACCTACCACCGTTAAAAATGAGCCCAATACCCAAAAGCGCGCTGAAAAATCTCGCCTTCGGGAATACATCAGGAGCAATACCGCGGAGCCAAATAGCCCAATAAGGGCTGGCAGTAAATAGAGGGTTTCGTAGCCTTGATTAATTTCGCACTGACTCCGAAAAATGATTCACATCACTTTGGATTAAGAGATTGTCCGTTGCAAATTCGCTGATATTCACCTTCTTTACTTAGCCCTGATAAAAGTTAGTATTTGTTGCTAAACATGTACATAGGAAGCACTGTTCCTGCTGATGCCATGTTAAACCAATACCCCAAATGAGATCTTAGGCGCGATGATGGCCAACTTACGCGACTCATTGACCAATGGCAGCAGCAGTCTCATCAGACCGCTATTGGCGCTAGTGATGGAAATAGCTAGAGGGGTGATATCAAGGGGAGAGTCATTACAAATTCTGCTCCACCTTCTTTAGAATTTTGATAAGAAATCTTACCGCCATGACGGGAAATAATATGTTTGCAGAGCCAAAGACCCAAGCCCATACCTTTTGATTTGCTATTGGTCAACAGCTCAAAAAGCTGCTCTTGAGCTTTCTCTGGCACACCCATACCATTATCAGTAACGGAGATTTCAATACCCTCGGCAATATATCGCCCTTTTATGGAGATAATCTTGGGGAACTTATTGCTTGCGCTCAATGCCTGAATAGAATTGCCCACCAAATTCAACATCACCTGCCGCAACTCATCGCGATTCCCAACAATAGTCAACTCAGGGTCAATATTGAGATCTAGTTGTATATTTTTTGCAGCAAGCTCAGGATTCAGGATGCTGGCAATTGAGTGCAATAGCCTACTGAAGACAACGCTTTCAACCTCCACCTTTTGATCTGAAAAGATTCCTTTCAGGGAGCGAATAATGCTTGCAGCACGTTCATTGTCAGTCAATAAGGTAGCTAAAATTTCTCCTTGAGTTGACGGGCTTAGATCGCCATCGGCTAATTTCTTCTGTAAAAACTGAATATTTAAACTCGTAGCAGCTAAAGGTTGATTTAGTTCATGGGCAATGGAAGCTGATAAAGCGCCTGTTGCTGATGTTTTATTTGCTTTTAGCAAGGATCCTATTAATAGCTCTCGCTCATCTAGAAGAGATCTAATTTCTGTATTTTCAATTCTTTTTTTATAGTTATCAATTGAAATACGTTCTGCCCAATAGGCAACTATGAAAATATATGCCAAAGTATTAGCTACCATCTGCCCAATAGTAATTAAAATCAATTCTTGAGGCAGCTCAGAAACTTGGCTAATAGTTTTTGATAATAACAATAAGAAAATGATTCGATAAAGATTTATCGCTAGGCCAACAACACTTAAATACTGCAACAAGCGAAGCGCAATAGATGGATTGCGCCTTCTTTTAATCTTGAGCTCAATAATTTGCCACAGAAAAAGTAGCGACATGGTTGAGGCTATAAATATAGTACGCACCTCAAAACCGGATGCTGTCCTCATAACTTCAAACACACCAAAAAATACCAGTATCGAAATAACAACAGCAATAAATAATTTTTTAGAATTTTCCTTATTGAGAGACGCAAAGAATAAGGTCTGCAGAACTGCAGCACTATACATAAGAGTATTGGAGACAGTAAAGTTGAAATTGGGAGTGATTAGATTGGTCAGCAACAGGATGCCGATTCCAAAAGTTGTCAAAGCCAATACGCTACAGAATAGTGAGGCTATCCAGTATTGCCCAGCACGTACAGTAAGTCTTGCAAGATGGTAGTAGAAAACACCACCCAGAAGTCCGACCTGAATAATGGCTAATATAAAAAAATAGAGGGAAATAAGTAATTTCATCTGTTAGCCAGAGCAAAGAGTCGGAAAAGTCGGTTAATCAGTTGGTTAATCATTAACACGTTCCAATTCATGTATTACTCGAGAATACTGTTAATTTCTATTGGCAAAGTTTATACGATGCAAACCTTGGCAACACGCTTTAAATAAGATTTCTCAAGAACAATACTTCCCCTCTAGGCCTCTCACATCACTGACCTTGTCATCAACCATCTGATTGAGGGTCTTATTGGCTATTTCTCGGTTTTCTGGGGTTTTTAGGCTTTGATTAATTAGGCTTGCGACATCCTTGCGAATAGACGTATTGCCATAACGCAGACCCTTTAAGGTGGCTACCGCTTCAGCAGAGATCTTGCACTGCTGAATTACAAGCTCTGAAGAGTCTGAGACATTATTGGCATAGGCAAACGCTGCTACTGAGATACAAGCAAGTGCTAATAGAGTCTTTTTCATCTTATTTCCTTAGTTTGTGACCACAAGTAGGACAGCAGCCAAGGTCTTTGGCCTTGGTTTTACGTAATGCGGCATAGACCCCAGACTCCGAGATCTCCAGCTTGCGGGCTGCCTGGGCAGCACTCATCCCCTTCCCGATGTATTCCAAAGCCAGTTGTGTTTTCGGTATCGTGCGCTTCATTCCCACTACTATACTACAGAAGTACTGAAGTTCACAACTAGAATAAAATGAGTGAAATTGCTTAAGCAATGGACTACTAAGCATGAAAGTTAAATGATGAAGGGGGAAAGAAAAAGCCACCCGTAGGTGGTTTTGTGAACTATCAGTATTTGGCGGAAGAGGTGTCT
>CAILON010000457.1 GCA_903835865.1 uncultured beta proteobacterium | reverse complement strand
GTCTTAACGGTCGATTAAATGAGATGGGTATAAAGCCAAGCTCAGCAATTCATAGTGGTTAAGAGGATAATAAAAAAGTACATCAAAAATAAGGGGCAATAGGATGTTGGACACACTTATTATGAGCAGAATCCAGTTTGGTGCAAATATTTCCTTCCATATTTTGTTCCCGACTATTTCGATTGCCTTAGGCTGGTTCCTTTTCTACTTCAAGATTAAACACAACAGGACTGGGTTAGATTGCTGGAAAGAGGCATATCAGTTCTGGATCAAAGTCTTTGCCTTAACATTTGCTTTAGGTGTCGTGAGTGGTATCACGATGAGCTTTCAGTTTGGAACAAACTGGCCTGGGTACATGGAAACCGTTGGCAATATTGCCGGTCCATTATTGGCCTATGAAGTCCTAACAGCCTTTTTCCTTGAGGCAACTTTCTTAGGCGTCATGCTATTTGGTGCAAAGCGTGTTTCGCAAAGAGTGCATACATTAGCTACTTTTTTGGTGGCTTTTGGGACGAGCCTTTCAGCCTTTTGGATTATTGCTTTAAATTCATGGATGCAAACTCCGCAGGGTTTTACCATGATTGATGGCAGAGCGCATGCCGTTGATTGGATAGCCATCATCTTTAATCCATCGATGCCTTATCGCCTGGGGCACATGATGTTAGCTTCATTTTTAACAGTATCGTTTTTCTTAGCCGGTATTTCTGCTTACCGCTACCTTCGTAATAGCCGCTCGGAAGCAAATTTGATGGTGATGAAAATGGCGCTCACTGCTGCCATGGTTTTAACGCCCATTCAAATTATGCTTGGAGATCTACATGGCCTAAATACGCTTCATCATCAACCTGCAAAGCTAGCCGCTATGGAGGGAATTTGGAATGGCGGTACTGGTGTGCCTGCAGTAATCTTTGGGATACCCAATAAACAAACTCGTACTAACGACTATGAGATAAGCATTCCTAAGTTGGCGTCTTTTTACTTAACCCATAGTTGGGATGGTGAGGTCAAGGGATTGAATGACTTTGGAGATAAGATTCCTCCTGTTGCCCCTGTATTTTTTGCTTTTAGAGTGATGGTTGGCGTTGGTGTCTTAATGCTCTTATTTTCATGGTTGGGACGTTGGCAGATGCGTCAAAATCGGCCTCTACCAAAGTTGTTGGCCAAAGGTTTAGTGCTGATGACCTTCTCTGGCTGGGTTGCCGTTTTAGCCGGTTGGTACGTAACTGAAATTGGGCGACAACCTTATTTGGTCACTGGAGTGCTGACCACTGCACAAGCCGCAACCACTTTGCCAACAAGCATGGTCTTTTCTACTCTTTTCGCCTACTTAACTTTATATATGGGTTTACTAGCTGCTTATATTTGGGTTGTCTTCTATCTGGCTCGCCAGGCTGACGATAAAGAAAGTCCCAAAACTCAAGTTGAAAAGCAATCTGAAACTTCGTGGAGTCTTTTTAGGACTTAAGTTATGACCTCAATTGACTATACCCAAGCATCTGTCTGGCTCCCGCTATTTTTCTTTGTCGCCATGGGATTTGCCATGCTGTCTTATGTAGTTCTGGACGGTTACGACTTAGGAATTGGAATGCTGCTCAATCGAGCATCAGACCATGACAAAGATATGATGATTGCATCGATTGGCCCTTTTTGGGATGCCAACGAAACCTGGATTGTTTTAGGTGTTGGCCTATTACTTGTCGCGTTTCCATTGGCTCATGGGCCGATACTAACTGAGCTCTACTTACCTGTAGCGGCGATGTTGATGGGGTTAATTCTTCGAGGCGTGTCATTTGACTTTAGGGTTAAGGTCAATATTGAACAAAAGCCGCTTTGGAATTTATTGTTTTATATCGGTAGTCTGATTGCTTCAGTCTCTCAGGGCATTATGATCGGCCGCCTGATCGTGGGGTTTGATTCAGGAATTTTGGGTTGGGGTTTTTCGCTACTTGTTGGAATTTGTTTGCCAGCAGGTTATGTACTTCTTGGATCAACATGGCTGATCTTAAAAACAGAAGGACAACTGCAGCAGCAATCATTTCGATGGGCTAAAACCAGTTTATGGCTCACTGGATTTGGTATTGCATTGGTCTCGGCTGCCACGCCATACTTTAGCCCTGAAATCATGCATAAATGGTTTGCATGGCCACAAATTCTTTGGCTCTCACCGATACCACTCGCAACCGCTATTTTATTTCTGCTTACAAATCACTCTATCCAATCCTTAGAGCGGGGTGCTAGTAAGCTAGAGTGGTTACCATTTGCCTGTGTTGTTGCGATTTTTTGGCTCGCTTTTTTTGGCATTGCTTATAGTATTTTTCCATATGGCATCATTGGCAAAATGACTTTATGGCAG
>CAILON010000456.1 GCA_903835865.1 uncultured beta proteobacterium | reverse complement strand
GGTTTATTTGATTTGCACTGCAATAAAATACCACATTATGAGAAATACTATCATTATGTGGAAAATTGCTTGTTTACACCCATATACCTTCCTAAAATATTCGCTATAAAGTCAGTAATTAATAGAGAAACATCTAATGGAGGCAGTTTATGGCAGCGGTACCAGAACAAATCTTAGGTAAGATCAGCGCACAAGATGCGGACCCAGGTGAGACGCAAGAGTGGTTACAGGCACTAGATGGTGTTATTCGTCACGAAGGCCCTGAAAGAGCGGCGTACTTAATAGACCAACAAATTTCTCACGCTCGCGTCAATGGTGTTGTCCAGCCATTCCATGCAGAGACTCCGTACATCAATACGATTCCAGTAGAAAACCAAGCGCGCTTGCCTGGCGATCAAAATGTTGAACACCGCATTCGTTCATACACACGATGGAATGCAATGGCGATGGTTCTGCGTGCTAATAAGGACACCAACGTTGGTGGGCATATTTCTTCATTTCAGTCTGCTGCAACTTTATATGACATTGGCTTTAATCATTTTTGGCATGCGCCAACGCCGGAACATGGCGGAGACCTGATTTTTGTTCAAGGTCATTCGGCGCCAGGCGTTTACGCACGGGCATATATGCTCGGTCGCCTATCGGATGAGCAGTTGAATAATTTCCGTCAAGAAGTGGGCGGCAAAGGTATATCTAGTTATCCACATCCTTGGTTGATGCCAGATTTTTGGCAATTCCCTACAGTCTCAATGGGTCTTGGTCCGATCATGGCAATTTACCAAGCGCGCTTTATGCGCTACTTACGTGACCGTGGCTTTATTAAAGACGAAGGACGTAAAGTCTGGGCATTCTTGGGCGACGGAGAGACTGATGAGCCTGAATCTCTAGGTGCTATCGGTATGGCAGGGCGCGAAAAATTAGACAACCTCATTTTTGTTGTGAATTGCAATTTGCAACGTTTGGATGGTCCTGTCCGTGGTAATGGAAAAATTATTCAGGAACTTGAAGGCGAGTTCCGCGGCGCAGGCTGGAATGTCATTAAGGTGGTTTGGGGCGGTCAGTGGGACGCCTTATTTGCTCGCGACAAGAAAGGCATCTTGATGCAACGCCTTGGCGAGATCGTAGACGGTCAGTACCAAACTATGAAGTCTAAGCACGGTGCTTACGTTCGCGAGATTGTATTTAATACACCAGAACTCAAAGCTTTGGTGAGTGACTGGAGTGATGAAGAGATTTGGCAGTTAAATCGTGGTGGTCACGATCCGCATAAGGTTTACGCGGCGTTTCATGCTGCTGTCAATCACAAAGATCAACCTACAGTGATCCTTGCTCATACTATTAAGGGCTATGGAATGGGTGGTTCGGGCGAAGCAATGAATATTGCCCACCAAGCTAAGAAGATGAATGACGATGATGTTCGTCGCTTCCGCGATCGTTTTGAAATCCCAGTCAAAAATGAACAACTTGACGAGATGCCTTTGGTGAAGTTTGCCGAAGGTAGTCCCGAACTTGAGTACATGAAGGCGCGTCGCCAAGAGTTGGGTGGTTACTTGCCGCAACGTCGGATGAAAGCTGAAAGTTTGCCTGTCCCTGCATTGGATGTATTTACTCCATTGCTTGAGGCAACATCAGAAGGCCGTGAAATTTCTACTACGATGGCTTTCGTGCGCATATTAAATACGGTAGTGCGTGACAAAACGCTGGGTAGGCGTGTGGTTCCGATTGTTCCAGATGAATCGCGCACTTTTGGTATGGAAGGCATGTTCCGTCAGCTAGGTATTTGGCATCAATTAGGCCAACTCTATACGCCCGAAGATCACGACCAGCTCATGTTCTACAAAGAAGATAAGAATGGTCAGATTTTGCAGGAAGGTATTAACGAAGCTGGTGGTATGTGTGATTGGATTGCGGCTGCGACTTCGTACTCCACACATGGCGTGCCAATGCTGCCTTTCTATATCTTTTATTCCATGTTTGGTTTCCAACGTATTGGTGACTTAGCATGGGCTGCTGGTGATATGCGTAGCCGCGGTTTCTTGCTTGGTGGTACCGCAGGTAGAACAACATTAAATGGCGAAGGTTTGCAACATGAAGATGGCCATAGTCATTTATGGAGTAGCGCCGTACCGAACTGCATTAGTTACGATCCTACCTTCTCATTTGAATTGGCAGTAGTAATTCAAGATGGTATGCGCCGCATGCTAGAAGTTCAGGAAGATGTTTATTACTACATTACCTTGATGAATGAAAACTATTCTCACCCAGCAATGCCTAAGGGTGCTGAGCAAGACATCATTAAGGGGATGTATAAACTTAAATCGGTAGGTGATAGCAACGCCAAGTTGCGCGTTCAGTTGCTCGGTTCTGGCACCATCTTTAGAGAAGTTATTGAAGCTGCCGAGATCTTGCATAAAGACTGGGGTGTATCTTCTGATTTATGGGGATGCCCAAGCTTTACCGAATTGGGGCGTGATTGGTCAGCAGTACACCGCAGCAATCTTTTGAACCCAACAGCTGCGCCCAAGCTTTCTCATGTCGAGCAGTGCCTTAAAGATAGCACTGGTCCAATCATTGCTGCTACTGACTATGTTCGCTTATTCGCTGAGCAAATTCGTCCAGCGATACAACACATGGGTCGCCGCTATGAAGTCTTGGGTACCGATGGTTTTGGTCGCTCCGACACCCGTGAAAAATTACGTGACTTCTTTGAGGTAGATCACCGCTGGGTTGTATTAACCGCCTTAAGGTCTTTAGTGGATGCTGGACAGATGGATCGTCAGAAGCTTGCTGAGGCAATCAAAAAGTATGACATCGACACCACTAAACCAAACCCAATGACGGTTTGATAAGAGAACACTAATATGAGTCAAATAATCGAAATCAAAGTGCCAGACATTGGTGACTATAAAGATGTGCCAGTCATTGAGGTTCTAGTAAAACCAGGTGACAAAGTCGAGAAAGAACAATCGATTGTCGTTCTTGAATCTGATAAGGCCACCATGGATGTTCCTTCCTCACACTCCGGTGTGGTGAAAGAGGTCAAAGTAAAGATAGGCGATAACTTATCTGAGGGATCAGTGGTCATCACCTTGGAAGAGGGCACTGCTAATGCTGCAGCTCCTACTTCCGCACCCGCTCAAGTTGCATCTGCTCCAGCAAGTTCTGGTGGCGCACCGATTGAAATCAAAGTGCCAGACATTGGTGACTATAAAGATGTACCAGTCATTGAAGTTCTAGTAAAACCAGGTGACAAAGTCGAGAAAGAACAATCGATTGTCGTTCTTGAATCTGATAAAGCCACCATGGACGTTCCTTCCTCACACTCCGGTGTGGTGAAAGAAGTCAAAGTAAAGATAGGTGATAACTTATCTGAGGGATCAGTGGTCATCATCTTGGAAGCTAGCTCTGGCGGAGCTCCAGCGATCACCCCTGCTGCGGCACCAATAGCGACTCAAGTACCAGCTGTTGAGCCTCCCATCAAACGCGCTCCCGCACCTCCCCCGGTCAGCAATCCATCTCCGGTGGTTGATGCTGCCGTGAGTCACGCAAGTCCATCGGTGCGTAAATTTGCACGCGAACTTGGAGTGACCGTTACTCAGGTTAAAGGCTCTGGAAATAAGGGACGCATTACACAAGAAGATGTGCAAGCATTTGTGAAGGCTGCCATGAGCGGCGGTGGTGGTAGTCCGGCAGCAGCATCGAGCGGTGGAAGCTTAGGTGGTCTGAATCTGATTCCTTGGCCAAAAGTAGATTTCGCTAAGTTTGGTGAGATTGAACGCCAACCACTGAATCGTATTAAGAAACTCACCGCAGCCAATTTAGCTCGCAACTGGGTCATGATTCCAGCGGTGACTTATCACGAAGATGCTGACATCACCGATCTAGAAGCTTTCCGCGTATTAACCAATAAAGAAAATGAGAAGAAGGGCGTCAAGATCACGATGCTGGCTTTCTTGATGAAGGCTGCTGTCGCTGCTTTGAAAAAATATCCCGAGTTCAATAGTTCTCTTGATGGCGACGATCTTATCTTGAAGAAATACTTCAATATTGGTTTTGCGGCAGATACCCCAACAGGATTAGTTGTGCCAGTTATCAAGAATGCAGATAAGAAGGGCATCTATGAAATTGCTAAGGAAACTTCTGAGCTGGCAGGTCTTGCTCGCGATGGCAAACTCAAACCTGATCAAATGCAAGGTGCTAGCTTTACGATTTCTTCATTAGGTGGAATTGGTGGAACATATTTCTCACCGATTGTGAATGCCCCTGAAGTAGCTATTTTGGGAGTAAGTAAAGCAGCCATGAAACCCGTTTGGGATGGTAAGCAATTTGTACCGCGCTTAATGTGCCCATTATCTTTGTCTGCTGATCATCGAGTAATCGATGGCGCTTTAGCAACCCGCTTTAACGTTTATGTTGCAGAGTTATTGGCCGACTTCCGTCGCGCCAGTCTGTAAGGGGGATCTATGGCTAAGCAAACGATCCTGGTTCCGGACATTGGCGATTATTCAGATGTGCCTGTAATTGAAGTATTGGTCAAAGTGGGCGATGTTATTCAAAAAGAGCAGCCCTTATTAGTCTTGGAGTCTGATAAAGCAACCATGGAAGTTCCTGCTGATGCAGCGGGAACGATTACCAGTATTGCTGTAAAGATAGGTGACAAAGTTGGTAAAGGTACTGTGATTGCAGAGATTGAGGCAAGTGGTGAGGTAGCAAAACCTATTCCCACCAGTGCCCCAGCTCCAGCCCCCGTGCCGACTGCCATTGCACCCGCTCCTAAAGCAGGACAGTACAACGGTAAGGTTGATCATGAGTGCGAGGTATTGGTTTTAGGTGCAGGGCCTGGCGGATATAGCGCTGCCTTTAGAAGTGCAGATTTAGGAATGAGCACAATTTTGGTAGAACGTTACCCAACCTTGGGTGGCGTTTGTTTGAACGTGGGTTGCATTCCATCAAAAGCGCTTTTGCACACCACCTCTGTCATGGATGAAGTGAAGACCATGGCAAAGCATGGCATCACATTTGGTGAGCCAAAGATTGAAATTGATCAATTGCGTGGGTACAAAGAATCTGTCATCGGAAAATTAACCGGTGGATTAGCTGGCATGGCCAAGGCACGCAAAGTGAAGGTAGTACGTGGCTTAGGAAAATTCTTAGACGCAAATCACGTTGAAGTTGAATTAACCAATGGTACTGGTCAAGATTTGACCGGTCAAAAAGAAGTGGTGCGCTTCCAGAAGGCGATCATTGCCGCAGGTAGTCAACCTGTGAAGTTGCCATTTCTGCCTGAAGATCCACGAATTGTGGATAGTACTGGCGCCTTATTGCTAAAGAACATTCCAAAGCGGATGCTGGTGATTGGCGGCGGCATCATTGGTTTGGAGATGGCCACGGTTTACAGCACCCTAGGTTCGCGTATTGATATTGCGGAGATGATGGATGGTCTCATGGCGGGCGCTGATCGTGATTTAGAAAAAGTCTGGGAGAAATTTAATGCCGGACGTTTTGAAAAAGTCATGCTCAAGACACGTGCAGCCAAAGCAGAAGTCAAGACCGATGGCATTCAAGTCACTTTTGAAGGTGAGAATGCACCTGCAGAACCGCAAACCTACGATTTGGTTTTGGTTGCAGTAGGCCGTACGCCCAATGGCAAAAAGATAGATGCAGGATTAGCTGGTGTGCAAGTTGATGAGCGTGGCTTTATTCCCGTGGATAAACAAATGCGCACCAATGTGCCAAATATTTTTGCCATTGGAGATCTGGTTGGTCAACCGATGTTAGCCCACAAGGCAGTTCACGAAGGTCACGTAGCTGCTGAGGCGGCTGCTGGCGAGAAGTCATTCTTTGATGCGAAGCAAATCCCGTCAGTTGCCTATACCGATCCCGAAGTAGCTTGGGCTGGTTTGACAGAAGAGCAATGCAAGACACAAGGGATTGCTTATGAAAAGGGTCTGTTTCCTTGGGCGGCAAGTGGACGCGCTATTGCCAATGGACGTGATGAAGGTTTTACCAAGCTGATTTTTGATGCGACTACTCATCGCATTATTGGTGGCGGTATTGTTGGCACACATGCTGGCGATTTAATTGGTGAAGTCTGTTTAGCGATTGAAATGGGGGCTGATGCAGTAGATATTGGCAAAACCATTCATCCGCATCCAACCTTAGGTGAATCTGTTGGCCTGGCAGCAGAAGCGGCGCATGGCCATTGCACAGATTTACCACCCGTTAAGAAGAAGTCTTAAATTGAACTAAAAGTCTTTTGATAATAAAAAAGCCCCGATGAGTCGGGGCTTTTTTATTCAGGAAGAAACCTAAATTACTTCTTCTTAGCAGCCTTGCTTGCGTTGCTTGCTGTTTTCATTGCAGCATCGCTAGCACTATTTAAGTTCGTTTGTGCCACTTCAACTGCATGCTTCACAGCCTTTTGGCTTGTTTCAAAAACATTATTTGCAGAAGCAATAGCTTGCTTCATCGCTTGAACAGCAGCATCAGAGCCTGCTGGAGCATTTTTAGTCCAGTCCTCAACTAAAGCATTTACTTTCTTTTGACCAGCTTGAAATTCTTTTTCGGCTGATTGAGTAAAGCTTGCTTGAGTTTCATGGGCTAAGTCATATAAGTGACGGCTGTAGGCCATGATTTTTTCTGCCATTGGCTGAACTGCTTCCGCTTGATGAGCAAGAAGTTGTTGAATATCTTTCACTTCCAAAGCTTTTTTGGCGCTGTTCATGCTGTCGCTCAAGCTTTGTTTAGCGATATGCATATTTAACTCAATCAATTTTTCAATACTTTGAAGTGCTTGATTAGTAAGGCCGCTCAAGGTTTCTAAGTTGGCTTTTTGTGCTGCTGCGATTTGTTCAGGCGTTAAGTTCATATCAATCCCTTTCGATTGGATTTACTGTCTATTTGTACTCTTACTGGGTTAGGGTGTAAATGGGTTATGCACCATTATAAAATACTAATGTTGCGACGCAACATTAGTATTCACCCTTAGGCTGATCTCGACACTTTACAAGAGCATTCTCAAAAACAGCCTAAAATCGAGGATTCCAGAAAAATTCTCAATAATTTCAGTAAGTTACCCATGACGCTCACCCTAGACAAGGTTATTGCACCTATATTTGTATTGATATGGAGTACAGGGTTTGTGATTGCCCGCCTGGCCATGCCTTATGTAGAGCCAGCCACCTTCTTATTTTGGCGATTTGCAGGGGTTTTAGCCGCGATGGCAGCACTTAGCTTGATCTGGAGAATTACTTGGCCTAGCTGGCCTCAAATGAAGCACATTGCGATAGCCGGCATTTTGCTGCAATTTGGATATCTACTGGGTGTTTGGTTCGCAGTTCGCTTGGGAATGACGGCTGGCCTAGTAGCCATTATTGTTGGCTTGCAGCCGATTTTGACTGCATGGTTTGCTGCCTGGGTATCTGAAAAAGTATCCCCACGTCAGTGGATTGGATTGGGTTTTGGATTTGCAGGCGTAGCGCTAGTGGTTGCTGAAAAAATTAGCTTTGCACATATTCCCTTTGTTAGTTATGTATTGGCTTTCATTGCCTTACTATCTATCACCTTTGGCACGCTGTATCAGAAGAAGTATTGTCCTGTGTTTGATCTACGCGCAGGCTCTTCGATTCAATTTGGAGTATCGGCTGTTCTTTGCTTCATTTGCATGTACTTTTTTGAAACCGGCGTCATGGTTTGGAATGCTTCAGTCACTGGCGCTTTATTGTGGGCCATATTTCCACTCTCCATAGGTTCAATTAGTTTGCTATTTATGATGATTCGCAAGGGCGCTGCTACTAAGGTCACTAGCCTGTTGTACCTCACGCCGCCAACAACAGCGCTAATGGCATGGTTCTTATTTGATGAGCCTTTTACTGCAATGATGGCGATGGGCTTGGGATTGACGATGACTGGTGTGGTGTTGGTTAATGCCCGCCAATCCAATACTGTGGCAACGATTGCTGAGTAGGGTGGAGTGGAATTATCAAGATAGGGCGAATAAATCGCCTTGTTCTGAAGAAATTAATTATCATTCCGTATGTTGAAAGTTTTGGAAGGTATTTTGGGGATGTATTTGAATCGATTTTGGCTTTGTCTTTGTGCAGCACTATTCACCTGCGGTGTCTTTATTAATGCGCCTGTATTTGCTGCTAATAAGGATAAACAGAGCAAAACTACCAAAGTTGTCATTAAATCAGTTAAGAAATCCAAATCTGTTCGTGTCACCGTTACTCGCCCAATTGAACCGGTCGTAGCCGCAAGACCATCACTTGCCTCTGCGCTTGGCATGCGCGGTCAACATGATGATTTGAGTTTGAAATCAAGCGTGGCCATGGTCGTTAATCAAGACACCAAAGAGGTGTACTTTGAAAAGAACTCTTCAGTCAGCTTGCCAATTGCCTCCATTACAAAACTCATGACAGCAATGGTTGTTTTGGATTCCAAATTACCGCTAGATGAGTCACTTGTTATCAATGCGGATGATGTTCATATTTATCGCACTTCGCGCCTTTCTGGCGGAACGGTATTAACGCGAGAAGAAGCGCTTTTACTTGCGCTCATGTCCTCTGAAAACCGTGCTGCATATACCTTAGGCAGAAATTACCCAGGTGGCATTTCTGCATTTGTGGATGCCATGAATCGCAAGGCTAAAGAATTGGGTATGGAACATTCTCATTTTGCAGATCCCACTGGATTGCTCAGTGAAAACGTTGCCTCAGCAGAAGATCTCACCCGAATGCTCAGTGCTGCTTACCAGTACAAAATGATTCGAGAGTTTTCTACTTGGCCTGACCTCACGATGGTGATTGCAAAGCGCCCACAAAAATTCTTGAACACCAATCGTTTGGTGCGCGCAGGGGATATGAATATTGGTTTGCAAAAAACAGGCTTTATTAATGCAGCGGGTAAGTGCTTGGTAATGCAAGCACGAGTAAATAACACACCCTTGTTATTGGTTTTCTTAGATTCCGTTGGTACGCAATCGCGTTTTGCTGATGCTGTACGTGTGCGTGATTGGTATGAGCGTATGCCTTCGGGCGCTCAGCCGATTAGGCGCTTAATGTAAAGCGTTGAGCTAGGCAGAGGTGCCTGGCTCTACTGACTTAGGTTTATAGCCCATCCCCTTGGAAATTTGTACGGCAGTTTCTTGCAAGGCTCTTAACCAATCTGCTTGAATGCGATCAGTTGGGGCGCTAAGAGAAAGTCCGGCCACCAATTTTCCAGTGTCGTCCAAAATGGCGGCAGCAAGACAGCTCACACCAAGCTCTAGCTCTTCATCATCTCGAGCGTTGCCAACTTTTCTAACTTGGTTAAGTTCTGTTTCGAGTTTGCTTAAATCGGTAATACTATTTCTGGTATGGCCTGAGAGTCCAGTGCGAGTGACGTAGGCGCGAACTTGATTCGCATCATCGCTTGCCAAAAAGAGTTTGCCAACGGAAGTGAGATGTAAAGGGGCTCTCCCACCAATGGCACGCACTACTTGCATGCCAGAACGCTCGCTATAAGCGCGGTCAATGTAAACGATCTCATCACCTTGGCGAACCGATAGATTCACTGTTTCACCAGTCAGCTTATGTAGGGTACGCATTGGTACTTGAGCGGCTTCTCGAACAGAGAGGCGTGCTTTTACTAAATTACCCAGTTCTAAAAGTTTGAGTCCTAGGCGATAAGTGCCGCCATCGCCGCGTTCAACTAAGCGACAGGCAACCATGTCATTCAAAATGCGATGGGCTGTAGAGGGATGTAGACCCGTCTCCTCTGCCAAGAACTTGAGACCGCTCGATTCTTCCTGCTCAGCCAAGGCATCGAGCAAATTCATCATGCGCTCTACCACCTGGATCGCTGTTTTACCAACTTCACCAGTACTTTTGGAGGATTTGACGATTTTGCTGTTGCTCATAGGGTTTATTGTAGCGATTCCTGGGCAAATTGCATATTATGAAATGGGATTTTACAAAATCCCATGAAAAAACCGCTTTAAATCTAACGTCTTAGAGCGATAGCGCACTCGTTGATTAGTTCTGGGCCGCGATAAATGAGGCCGCTGTAGAGCTGAACTAAGCTGGCTCCAGCCATGACCTTTTCACGGGCATCTGCGCCTGACATAATGCCTCCCACACCAATGATGGGTAAATCATTTCCCAGTCTGGCCTTGAGTGTTTTGATGACCAAGCTTGAGGCTTTGCGAAGAGGTGCTCCTGATAGACCGCCAGCTTCATTGCCGCTCTCAATCCCTTGTACGGCTTCGCGTGAGATGGTGGTATTGGTAGCAATGACTGCATCGATCTCAAACTCTAATAAGAGATCTGCGATGAGGTGAAGATCACCCTGATCAAGATCGGGAGCAATTTTTAAGAAAAGCGGTTTGCGAACGCCGTAACGATCAGTTAATTTTTTTCGTTCTTCGCTGAGCTCTCGTAAGAGTTCACGCAACATTTCTTCGCTCTGGAGTGAGCGCAGATGCTGGGTATTTGGTGAAGAGATGTTCACGGTAATGTAAGAGGCAATTTCATATACAGCCTCCATTGCCAAAACGTAATCTTTCGAAGCTTCTTCAATGGGTGTGCTGGCATTCTTGCCGATATTCATTCCTAGTACGCCACCGCTTTGCCAAAATTTCGAGTGACGGACTCGAGCTACACATGCCTGAACACCATCATTATTAAATCCCATCCGATTAATAATCGCCTGTGCTTCGGGGAGTCTAAACATACGAGGCTTTGGATTG
>CAILON010000455.1 GCA_903835865.1 uncultured beta proteobacterium | reverse complement strand
TTCATAGGGGCGGCTATTTAAGTATGGTGTCAGTATAAAGTCTTAGCTAAATCACCCGATGCATGGATTAGTCATAGGGACGATAATGACATACCCCTAAATTCAAGTAAAGCCAGCATTGAGCGATCACTCCATTTCAGACAATAAGAAGCGCGAACGCTTCTTCTTATTCGCATTAGCGGGTATTCAGTTCACCCATATCTTGGACTTCATGATCATGATGCCCTTGGGTCCTGAGTTTATTAAGGCGCTCGATATCAACACCCATCAATTTGGTTTGTTGCTCTCTTCTTATACTTTTGCAGCAGCTATTGCTGGCCTCTTCGCTACCTACTATGTAGATCGTTTTGAGCGTCGCCAATTACTCCTGAGTTTGTATGTGTGTTTTATTGTTGCTACCTTGGCTTGCGGTCTTGCGCCGAGTTACGAAACGCTCTTTATAGCAAGGGCTTTTGCAGGTGCATTTGGCGGAATCTTAGGTTCTTTAGTGCAAACCATTGTGGCTGATTCGATTCCCTTTGAGCGCAGAGGAAAAGCGTTGGGCACAGTGATGGCTGCGTTTTCTGTCTCAACAGTTGCAGGCGTACCGCTGAGTTTATTTTTAGCGCATCACATTCCTTCCTTGGGCTGGAGAGCGCCGTTCATATTTATTGCCTTAATTTCCACTGTAATTTGGTACTTGGGCTATCGTAATATTCCAAAAATTGCGGGTCATTTAGACCATGTTCATGAAGGTAGCCGACTTAGCCAAATTCTAAAGATCTTGATAGCGCATCAACATATCAAAGCCTTTATTTTCATGGCTTTCATCATGATTACTGGGTTTGCGGTGATTCCTTATATCGCCCTGTACTTAACTTCGAATGTGGGTATTGATAATGCCTATATCTCCTTAATTTATTTGTGCGGTGGTGTGGCAACGTTAATGAGCTCGCGCTTTATCGGCCACATGGCTGATAAGTATGGAAAAGTAAAAGTCTTTCGGGTATTGGCGGTAGTGAGCTTGATTCCTTTATTGGTTACTACCAATCTACCGGTGACCCCTTTATGGATTGTGTTAATTAATTCGACTGCATTTTTTATTCTGGTGTCGGGACGAATGATTCCAGCGATGGCAATGGTGAGCCAGGTAGTGGAAAATAAAATTCGAGGAACCTTTATGAGTCTTATCGGCTCAGTTCAAATGTTGGCATCGGGCATAGCTACAGTGATAGCAGGGATGGTGGTGACGATTGGTGCTGATGGCAAGATGGATCACTACAACTGGGTTGGCTATGGCGCCGCATGTTGTGGGCTGGTAACCATTTGGCTGGTAGGATATATCCATTCGGATACGACAAAACATTAAAGGAGTAGCTATGGTCCAATTTACACGGCCTGACGGCAAAACAGTGAACGGTTATTTGGCTGAGCCAGCCAATAAAGTAAACGCTCCTGGAGTGGTGGTTATCCAGGAATGGTGGGGCTTAGATGATCAAATTAAGGAAGTGGCTGATCGTTTTGCTAAATCTGGCTATCGTGCGCTGGTACCAGATTTATATCGTGGAAAGTTGGCGCTTGAAGCAAATGAGGCCGAGCACTTAATGAATGATTTGAATTTCGGGGACGCTGCATCTCAAGACATTCGTGGTGCAGTTCAATATCTAAAAGCCACTGGCAGTACAAAAGTAGGGGTAACTGGGTTTTGCATGGGCGGCGCCCTAACGATACTGTCAGCCTGTTTTGTGCCGGAACTCGATGCTTCTGTAGTTTGGTATGGCAATCCGCCAGCTGAATATGTGGATGCAAAAAATATTACCAAGCCGATGATGGGTCATTGGTCTATGCAAGATGAATTTTTCTCACCAGCCGGCGTGGATGAGTTAGAGAAAAAATTAAAGGAAGCGGGAGTTGATCATGAATTTCATCGTTACGATGCAAAGCATGCATTTGCCAATCCCAAATCTGACTCACGTGGCTTAGCGCCTTTGCAATATCATCCTGAGGCAGCTGAGATGGCGTGGAAGCGCTCACTTGAATTTTTCAAGAAACATTTAACTTAATTACTCCCCGAGTCACTTATGCATCTTTTTGCGGAAAATCTGGCAGTTGAAATCTCCACCTATTATCGAAATTTGGTACTAGGGCACGGGGTAACTCCTAAAGTTTTTACTCTAGTCAACGGTGAGGGAAGTCAGTATCTTTTCTTTATCGATGATTTGCAGATAGCAGAAGATGAAGAGAATTCATTCTTAGCTTATATCGTCCAAGCCCATGAAGCCGTCAGCTATGCCAGGGGTACTTTGGTCATTGTGGAAAAAAATCGACAATATATTGAGTTTGCAGTAGTCGATCATGATGATGCAGATGCGATAGTGTGTTCAGCAGAGTTGACTAGAGATGTAGATGACAAACCCATTAGCTTGACGGAGTTTGAAAAGACTTTAGTTAAAAAAGAGACCATCGTGTTTGGGGGTCTTTTTGAGACCATTCAATTGTCTGATGCCAAGACAGAGGACTTTGAAAGTCTTTGGGAAGAAATGAAGCCCAAGATTTTGCATCGAATGATGGGGCTCTAATTCTTGGCATAAGGGCCGGGTACTGGTGAGATTAACTATGAATTTTTGTTTGGGCTATTGATCAGATTGGCTACAATGGTCAGATTGGCTGCGAACATAAGACACTAAAAAATACTGCTGCTGGTCTTGGATGGATGCAACGCTATGGGCACCCACATCAAGAGAGTATCTCCGTCTAACTTAGTAATAAATCAAAATATTGAGGATTAAGTATGAGTAACTCACAGAAAATTGGCTTTATTGGTCTTGGCATTATGGGTGCGCCAATGGCGGGTCACTTAATTGCGGCAGGCCATGAATTGCACGTAAATACTAGGAGCAAGGTTCCTGAAGAGATTGCGAATACAACAGCAGTGAAGGCTGCAACACCTGCTGAGGTAGCTCAGAATGCCGACATTATTTTCATCATGGTTCCTGATACGCCAGATGTGGAAAAGGTTTTATTTGGTGAGAATGGCCTTGCATCTGGATTATCAAAAGGCAAGATCGTAATCGATATGAGTTCCATTTCTCCAATTGCGACCAAGGAATTTGCTAAAAAGATAAACGCATTGGATTGTGAGTATTTAGATGCGCCCGTATCTGGTGGCCAGGTAGGTGCAAAAAATGCAACCTTGTCCATTATGGTTGGCGGCTCTGAATCGACTTTTGAAAAAATTAAACCCTTGTTTGCCTTGCTGGGAAAAAATATCAATTTGGTTGGAGGAAACGGCGACGGCCAAACTGCTAAGGTGGCTAATCAGATTATTGTGGCTCTCAATATTGAGGCTGTTGGTGAGGCGCTATTATTTGCAGCTAAAGCAGGAGCCGATCCTGAGAAAGTGCGCCAAGCATTAATGGGTGGATTTGCTAGCTCTAAGATTTTGGAAGTACATGGTGAGCGAATGATTAAGCGTACATTTGATCCGGGTTTTCGTATTGAATTGCATCAAAAAGATCTTAATTTGGCATTAAGTAGCGCCAAAGCGCTGGGAGTTTCTTTGCCCAATACGGCTACGGCACAAGAGTTATTTAACTCTTGCACAGCCCATGGTGGCAAAGCTTGGGATCATTCAGCAATGGTGAGGGCACTAGAGAAGTTGGCTAACTTTGAAATTGGACAGAAAGCCTAATTTCCCCCGCATGTATTTAGCCTTAAGTACCGGGAATAAGTGCCGTTAAACCTTGTTTGGTGCCCAGGAAGGGACTCGAACCCCCACAACCTTA
>CAILON010000454.1 GCA_903835865.1 uncultured beta proteobacterium | reverse complement strand
TGGGCATAGCCAGAATTGCCGGCATTCAAGCATCCAAAAAGACATCCGATCTTATCCCCTTATGTCATCCATTGGCACTTACTCACGTCAGCCTTGAATTTAAACTCGAAGAACTCACAAGCAGCATCAGCTGTCAAGTTAGGGCCGAAACTACTGGACCTACTGGCGTAGAAATGGAAGCCCTAACCGCAGTCCAAGTTGCCCTCCTCACAATCTACGATATGTGCAAAGCAGTAGACCGTGGGATGGTAATGGGTGATATCAAGCTACTCGAAAAGAGTGGCGGCAAATCTGGGGAATGGAAAGCAGCCTAGTGGTCACCAACCAAAAAAACGAGAAAAGAGAAGAATAAAAAGCTAGGGCTCAATACTGTCACACTGAGGATCAGAAAATATGTCAACACTACACAACAGAAGCAATAGAAATTTAGGCTGGTTATATGCCCCCCTGATATCTCTCATATATTTGGATATAAGCAGCTTCAAGATTTTTAGTAAAGAGTGGTGTATCAAACAAAGGGGCAGTCAAACGGTTGTTGGCCAACTTCAATTTAAGACCTGCTAGTTTCTGGGGGTTCAAAGCTAAATCAATAGCCAATGATTCATACGCGCCCTGAGATGTTGTTATAAGCTCTGGCAATTCAATAGCGTTTAGAAGACTTGCAGCAACCCTACTGGCAAAAGATTGGCCCATGAGAGTTAATAAAGGTAATCCAGCCCATAATGCATCGCTAGCGGTTGTTCCAGCGTTATAAGGGGCGGTATCTAAAAATAAATCACACGCACGATATCGAGCCAAATATTCATCCGCAGGAATGCTTCTACCAAATACCAATCTTGCACTGTTAATGCCCCTCATTTCAGCCTCTTTTTTAAGATTTTCCTCGACCCATTTATTCTCGGCATATAAAAAAAGAACGCTACCGTCTACAGCATTTAATATCCGCATCCAACCATCAAAGGTGGAGGGTAATATTTTGTAATTATTGTTAAAACAACAAAAAATAAAGCCTGTTTCTGGAAGCCCTAGCTCCACTCTTGTAAATTGCCTATCAGAAATGATACGTTTTCTATCATTTGCTTGATAGCTAGGTAAATAGGCAATTTTCTCTGAATAGAATGGCTCCGAGCCATTGGGGATAACAGTTTTATCTGCGAGTATGTAATCGACATATTCCACACCCATTGTTCCTAAATACCCGAGATAACTCACCTGAATTGGGGCAGCCCGATAAGCAAATAGGCCCGTTCGACTATCAGAGGTGTAACCACCCAAATCTACCGCAATATCTATTTTTAAATCTCTAGAGAGTCTTGCAATATCTAAATCAGACATACCTCTCACATCAATGAATTGATTGAAGGCCTGACTCAAGCGTAAACGCATAGGGCTTTTATCATCAGCACCGAAAGAAAAGGCAACGATTTCAAATCTATTTTTATCATGTAATTCAAATAGCTCAGCAGCTAAGATTGAGACAGCATGATGTCTAAAGTCTGCAGAAAAGTAACCAATTCGTATTTTCTCTTTTTTAGCATGCTTGGGAATGGAGCCTAATGTAGGATTTTTTGGATATTTATTTAGAGCATAAATTTCAGCAGATTTTTTATGAAGCAGGGCGTCATCAGTCAAAGCAAGTAGCAGAAAAGGTTGCGCAACCTTTTCAAGTGACAGGACTTTTTTGGAGATATTTTCCAAAGAATTTGATAGGCCTGACCAACTACATATTTTCATTTTTGCGCGGAGTAAATCTCCATATACCCAGTCAATATCAGGCTTAAGACTAAGGGCTTTATCGTAGTGAGCAATCGCCTCGTCATACCGTTTAAGTTCATGTAAGG
>CAILON010000453.1 GCA_903835865.1 uncultured beta proteobacterium | reverse complement strand
CTGTGTTTGCCCATCCTGGGAAGGTCTATGAGTTGGGCTCTGGTAACCCCTCCCCAGCACTTAATAGTCCGCGCATTGAGCAAAACTTCAACTTAGATGGCGAAGCGAAGTTGCATGGCTGGACGCAAAGCCCATTTATTTTGCGTCTAGAAGAATCCGGCATTCAAGATGGCCTACTCCGAGAGTGGGCACCTCTGACGACGGGAGTCGATCGCCATTATGCTTATGCATTCCAGTGGTTTGCTTTGGCCTTATGTGGCTTTTTATTTTGGTTTATTAGTGGCTTGCGTCAATATTGGCGCAAAGGCATTGTTAATGAGGATTAAGGGTGAGTGATAAAGATTTATTAATACCAGCATCGCAGACTGATTCAGCAATTAATGCGCGAACTCGTCGCGGCCGCATTCAGATGTTGCTGTTGCTGTTGGCTTGCGCTTCTCCAGTAATTGCATCGTATTTGGCTTACTACGTGTTTAAGCTAGATGGGGGCAAAACAAACTTCGGAACCCTGGTCTATCCAGCGCAAGAATTTAATCCTGCATGGTTTGTACTTCCCGTTCAAGGTAAATGGACTTTGTTGATTGCTCGTCCTGCAGGCGAATGTCAGATTAAAGATGAAAAATGTATTGAGGCCTTATTTTTAATGCGCCAGACGCGAGTTGCTATGGGTAGAGAGAGTAAGCGCGTGCAATTGCTTTGGGTCAATACTGATGGTAAGCCAGTGGATCCAGAAGTACTCAAGGCTTATGACCAGACAGCTGCAGGCTTGCAAGTCGTACCAATGCCAGCAGATCCTAAGCTTAGAGCAGACTTTGAGGGATGGCTTAATCAAGAAGGTGCTGGTCAACAGATTCAGTTAATTGATCCAAGTCCCGCCAAGATGATGTACTTCCCAGTCACGAATTCTCCAAAAGAGTTTTCTGCGATGAAGAAGGATTTAGAGAAGCTCTTGAAACTAAATCACAAGGGCGAAAGTTTGTAATGCCGAGTTTTATTGTGTTCTTAGAATTGGCAGCAATCGCCATTATTTTTGCGGGCCTGCCATTAGCTTATCTTTGGACCAGGCCAGGCTATAGTTTTTTTCAAAAACTCAATTGGGTCTTGGTCTTTATGACTTTTGATTTAATTGTCTTTGGCGCATTTACCCGCCTGACAGATTCTGGTTTGGGTTGCCCGGATTGGCCTGGATGTTATGGCACTTCAAACCCGATGCATGCCCTGAGCGATATTCAGCTAGCTGAGAACGCCTTACCTAGTGGGCCTGTGACGGTAATGAAGGCCTGGATTGAAATGATTCATCGCTATTTAGCCATGACCGTGGGCGCCTTAATCTTGGTGCAAGTCGCCATCGCTTTTAGCAAAGTGAAGACTTTGGGGAAGACCCCATTTATTGCAAGTTTAGGATTGCTCTTCTTGGTCTGCTTACAAGGTGCATTTGGTGCATGGACTGTAACGCTCAAATTACAACCAATCATTGTGAGCTTGCATTTGATTTTGGCTTTAATTCTTCTAGCTTGCTTGACAGCTTATGCGCAGCAAACTTGGGAAGATGCTTCTTCCGTTGTGCGAACCTTACGCTTTCAGCCTTTGCCTGCAGCCCTGCTTACCGTTGCCATGGGTGTTCTATTGATGCAAGTCTTTTTGGGTGCTTGGGTCAGCACAAACTATGCTGTACTAGCATGCCCCGATTTTCCAACTTGCCTAGGAGCGGCTTGGCCCGAAACAAATTGGGCGGAAGGTTTTTCTTTGTGGCGGGAGCTAGGCTTAAATACTCAAGGCGAATTTATTTCACCTGTGGCATTACAAACGATTCATTGGGCACATCGGGTATTTGCCATTCTTGTAGTGCTTTGTTTGGGTTTTTTGGGATGGAAGGCATTTAGTCTGGCAACCTTAGCCACCCAATCTTTAAAGCGTTTTGCAAAATTACTATTTACGCTCTTGCTATTGCAAATCATCACCGGCATTTCTAATGTTGTATTTCAGTGGCCCCTGATTGCTGCCTTAATGCATACTGCCGGATCTGCCGCTTTAGTATTCTGTTTGGTCAGAATGGCGTATTGGGCTTCTTGGAAGTCACCCATTCAAATGAAGATTGCAAAGTCATTATGAGTACTCCTAAAACTACCGCTCCCGTGGCGATGCCGCGCTGGCGTCAATACTGGGTTCTGACTAAACCCAGAGTCACTCAGCTTGCCGTATTTTGTGCGGTGATCGGGATGTTCTTGGCTACGCCTGGCATGGTTCCATACCCCGTTCTTTTTGGTGGAATAGTGGGCATCTGGTTATTGGCTGGCGCTGCATTTGCAGTGAACTGTCTGATAGAGCAAGCGGTAGATGCGAAGATGAAACGCACAGCATGGCGTCCCTCAGCTACTGGTGAAGTAAGCCCTTTTCACATTATTATTTTCTCAATCACTCTAGGTTCACTAGGGATGATTATTTTGTGGAACTTTTGTAACCCCTTAACTATGTGGTTAACACTTGCCACATTTGTGGGCTATGCCGTTATCTATACTTGGTTATTAAAGCCTGCCACACCACAAAACATTGTGATTGGCGGTCTTTCTGGTGCAATGCCTCCTGCGCTTGGCTGGGCAGCAGTAACCAATACGCTCTCTGCTGAGGCTTGGCTTTTAGTTTTGATTATTTTTGTTTGGACGCCCCCACATTTTTGGGCTTTAGCTCTCTATCGTCGCGATGACTATGTGCAATCGGGCTTGCCGATGCTGCCAGTGACTCATGGCGAACGGTTTACCCTTCTCAATATTTTGCTCTACACCCTCATCTTGATTGCAGCAACATTGTTACCTTATATCTACGGTATGAGTGGTATGGTGTACTTAATTTCGGCCATTATTTTGGGTTTGATATTCTTGGCCTACGTGATTGCCTTGTTTGTTTCTTATAGCGATGCTTTGGCGAAGAAGACCTTTCGCTTTTCCATTACCTATTTATCGCTGCTTTTTGCGGTATTACTGATTGATCATTATTTTCATTAAGATGAAATTCACCCCTTTGCGCTCCTATCTCATTGCTATTCTGTTTTTAGTTTTGGCTGCTTGTAGCCCAAAGCCAGAATTTAAGAATATTGATATCACTGGCGGCACTGCCTTTGGGAAAGACTTTAGCTTGATCGATCCCGATGGAAGGGTCAGAACGCTTGCAGACTTTAAGGGCAAAGTAGTAGTGATGTTCTTTGGCTATACCCAGTGCCCTGATGTTTGCCCAACTACCTTAACGGAAATGCAGCAAGTCATGACTCTTTTAGGTCCACAGGCTGATAAAGTGCAGGTACTTTTTGTGACGGTAGACCCCACCCGCGATACTGCTGCCATATTGAAGCAGTATGTCCCTGCATTTGATTCGCGCTTCCTAGGCTTAAGGCCAGCGGATGACGCTGCTTTAGAAAAGGTCACTAAGGACTTTAAGATTTATTACAAAAAAGTGCCTGGCACTAGCCCTGGTTCTTACACGATGGACCATACAGCTGGAAGTTATGCATTTGATCCCGAAGGACATTTGCGTCTGTATATCAAGCATGCGCAAGGTCCTGAGACCTTGGCACATGATTTGAAAGAGCTATTGAAGTAAGGGTATGAGGGGTGCGAGCTTATGCGGCTTGCAACATGCCGCGCATCTTTTTGAGCGCTGCCGTTTCAATTTGACGAACACGCTCTGCAGAGATGCCATATTCAGTAGCAAGTTCATGCAAGGTTTTTGTGCCGTTACCGTCAGCATCCATCGCTAACCAACGAGACTGAACAATATTGCGACTGCGTTCATCCAAAGCCATCAATGCTTTGTCTAGTTTAGGACCTTGCAACGTATCTGTTTCAGCGCTTGCAATCATCTCTGTTGGCTCTTGGCTGTTATCAGCTAGCCAGGCAATAGGAGCGTAAGAAGACTCTTCATCACTGTCGTCGCCCTCAAGCGCAACATCGCCACCCGCAAGTCGCATTTCCATTTCTTTAACATCAGAGCCTTTGACATCAAGGGCTTTAGCCAACGCTTCTACCTCGCCTGGGGTAAGTGCACTCAAGCTTGGTTTATTGCTGCGCAAGTTAAAAAATAATTTACGCTGTGCTTTGGTTGTTGCAACTTTTACGAGGCGCCAGTTTTTGAGGATGTATTCGTGAATCTCTGCTTTGATCCAATGGATTGCATAAGACACTAAACGAGCACCGTTATTTGGGTCGTAGCGTTTTACGGCTTTCATTAAACCAATGTTGCCTTCTTGAATGAGATCGGCATGCGGAATGCCGTATCCAAGATATTGACGCGCAACAGAAACCACTAAGCGCAAATGGGAGAGCACTAAAGTTTTAGCAGCGTCTACATTTTCAGTACGACGAAATTCTTGCGCAAGATGTAATTCTTCCGCAGCACTAAGCATTGGTACGCGATTGACGTATGCAATATAGGAATCGATTGTGCCAACCCCAAGGGTTGGCAACATTGGATAAGCAAGAGATGCCGCCGCAGTCTGCGCGATGGGCAGTCTTTGCGTATTCGGTTTATCAGCTTTCTTTGGAATCATTTTTATATAAATATAAAGTGTTAATAGAATATCATTTTAGCACTCTTGTCAAGAGAGTGCTAACCCACATTAATATCTATAAGTTATTGATTTAATTGAATAATTCAGAAGCATATTGCCCTGCTGTGAAGGGGGCTAAATCATCAATACCCTCACCTTTACCTAGGGCTAAAACAGTTGGTTTTGGACCTTCTTGGAGGGTGTGGGCTAGGGCGCAAATCACACCACCTTTTGCGGTGCCATCTAATTTAGTCACGATGATTCCAGTAAGCCCCAGAGCTGCATGGAAGGCCTTTACTTGGCTTAAACCATTTTGTCCTGTATTGCCATCTAAAACCAATAGCGTGTGATGTGGGGCTCCGGGAAGGGCTTTGCCAATGACGCGCTTTACCTTCTTTAACTCTTCCATCAAGTGAGCCTGTGTCGCAAGACGACCAGCTGTATCGATGATCAAGATATCGCTTTTGCGAGAGATTGCCGAATGAATTGCATCATGTGCAACGGCTGCGGCATCACCACCTTCCTGAGTGATAACGTCAACTTGGTTGCGGCCTCCCCACTCTTGCAATTGATTGCGTGCTGCAGCCCTGAAGGTATCACCAGCCGCCAGGAGTACAGATTTATTTTGAGCTTGAAAGAGGCGGCAAAGCTTACCTATTGTGGTTGTCTTGCCTGCTCCGTTAACGCCGACCACCAACCAAACCTCTGGAATAGCTGCTTTATCAGTAATAAATAGGGGATTTACTACTGGCTCCAAAGGTTTAAGAAGTGCGCTAACCTCTGTAATGAGGAGTGCTTGAAGTTCTTCGGGGCTAGAGACCTTTTCTGATTTTGCGGCTTTGCGCAATTTGCTGATCAATTGTTCGGTCGTGGGTAGACCCACATCACTTTGAATGAGTG
>CAILON010000452.1 GCA_903835865.1 uncultured beta proteobacterium | reverse complement strand
GGGTCAAGTGCCCGAAGGCGATGCCTTCTTTAATCAATACGGTCTCACGTCTGCGCGTTTGGCTTTAGCAAAATCAGATGCCATCGTGATGCATCCTGGCCCAATGAATCGGGGCGTTGAAATTGACTCCGCAGTCGCTGATGGCCCACAGTCAGTCATCCTCAATCAAGTTACTTTTGGCATCGCGGTACGAATGGCTGTAATGTCCATCGTCGCCGGCAACTAGTTTTCAGTTTCTGAAAATATTTTGATAGAAAAATTGGAAACTCAGTCATCATCAAAGAGATGGTTGATTCTGTCGCACGGCTTTAATATGGATGGACGCGCTGCAAGTCAAACCATTACTGACAAGATTCCCTATTTACTTGATGCTGGGATAAATCCCATTGTATTTAGTGCCATTACCGGGATTAAAGACCAACGCTTTCCCCATTGCCAGTTTTTAGCTTGGGGCCCTGCCGCTTTTCGGTTTGATTTTCGCCACTGGATTGCTAATCAGTATGGTCGTGGGGTTTGCTACAAAATATTGACTAGAACTGTTTCAATTGTATTGGCCCCATTGATTGGCCTAGAGAAACTCTTTCTTGGCTACTCAAGTCAGTGGTCCTGGGCTATGCCAGCCTTTATTCATGGGCTTAAATTGATTCGTGCCGGTAAGGTAGATGTGGTTTATTCCACGGGTGGTGCATGGTCTGCTCATTTGGCTGGCTTATGGTTAAAAAAGGCAACGGGTGTGAAATGGATTGTCGAGGTACATGACCCTTTGGTTATTCGTAAAAGTCCTGCAGATGAGGGCTCTGAAAAACCCAGCAATCGTGATGCACAATTTCGGCAATCCTTAGAAAAGAGCATCATTCGCCATGCTGATTTTGTATGGTGGTTCACTGATGGCGCTTTACATTATGCTAAAGCGCGAAATGTGAATTTGAATACACCAGGCAATGCGCAGGGATTTATAGTTCTTCCAGGGGCCAACCCTCCTGGAGGTTCAACATCAGCGAATTCCCATATATATAGTGACACTCTCAATCTGTGTCATTTTGGATCTTTGGCAAAAGACCGATCACTTTCCACCATTTTAAATGCTGTAAATGAGCTATTAAAAAAATTCCCACAGGCACGCCAACATATTCGCGTACATGCTTACGGGGCTCCTTTAGATGTTTTGACGGCCGATGCAATCGATCAGTTTGGTTTCAAGGATGTATTGCTAGCTCATGGCAGACTTGAAAAAGATCCGATATCTGGTAGGTCGGGTCGGGAGAGGGTGGTCGAGAAAATGCAGGAGGCAGATGTTTTACTTCTGTTGCATGGCAATGATGAATGGTGTGCCGAATATATCCCATCTAAGTTCTATGAATACCTCTGGACGGGACGTCCAATTTGGGCTATTACTCATCGCAACCCACAGTTAGATCAAATGCTATCTGAGCGCGGCGGATATTTAAGCCATGATGGAGATGCTGAAGGCATCAATATGACCCTAGAAAGAATCTGGTTGGACTGGGAGCAAAAGCGCTTATCTGTTCCCAATGGTAATCCTATTGGAGTAAGCCAGGCAGTCGCTACAATCTTAAATATTGTGCAAAACCCAGTTAGCTCTGCAAACCATCACTCTTTAAGATAAATATGCTGAATTTTGTTCTCTATTGCTGCACCTTCCGTAAGGATTTGAAAAGAACGGTTAAGCTTGCGCAAAGCATCCGAAAGCATAACAAGGGCAACATTCCTTTCTATATTTCAGTTCCAACTGACGATGTTGATTTATTCAGGGAATATTTAAAAGACTTTGACGTCATTATTTTTGATGAAAAAGATATCTTTGCGACTAATCCAAAATTAAATATTAAACAGCTTTATGGAATTCGTGGTGGTTTAAGGCAGCAAGTAATTAAGTCAGAGTTCTGGAGGTTAGGTATTTCAGAAAATTATTTGGTGTTAGATGCAGACTGCATCTTTATCCGTGATTTTGATGAGGGTGACTTCATTTTCACTGGCAATATACCTTATTCAATTATCCATGAGGGTCGCGACGTTCTTCAGGCTACCGAAAGATTCGGTCCAAAGAAAATTCGCCAGCATTTTTTAGCCGACCGCGAGCCGATAAAGGCTGCTCTAGGGCGAAAAG
>CAILON010000451.1 GCA_903835865.1 uncultured beta proteobacterium | reverse complement strand
TGATCGATCTCCATCATGAATGCATCAACTACAAGAGGATCGAAGCGTGAATCCTTAAGTCTAATAATTTCAGCGCAGGCCTCTTCATGTGACCATGGATGCTTATAAATCCTTTGACTAACCAATGCATCATACATATCAGCCAATGACATGATTCGAGCTGCGAGTGGGATATCTTTCCCACTTAAACCCCTAGGATAACCAGAGCCATCCCAATTCTCATGGTGACAGCCTGCAATCTTGATTGCCGCTTCTAACACCCGAGTATGACGAGTATCCTTCACCATAGCTACCCTAAGAACATCCTCACCGATTGAGGTATGCGTTTTCATGATGGTCCATTCATCTGGCGTTAATGGACCTTGTTTTTTTAGAATGCTGTCTAAAATGCCAACTTTTCCGATGTCATGCAAAGGGGCTGCTTTAACCATTTGATCAATAGCGCTTTTTGACAACTCGTCTTGATATAGTCCCATAGCTTGCAATCGAGAGGCGATTGCTTGGACGTAATTTTTTGTTCTAATGATATGGTTACCCGTTTCATTATCCCGCGCCATTGAAAAGGCATTTAAGCTATATAGCATACCTTCTTCAATCGCTAGTGCATAATTTTCATGCTCCTGCATCAAAGTTTCAAGATAGTAATTAGTAATGAGAATGCAAATTACTACATTAGATAAAAACAAGAGAATATGCAGGTAATATATTAAAATATTCTCTTGGTACGAGATTGAAAATAGAATCTCAGGCTCAAAAAATAGTATCGCGGAGCACAGGATACTTAAGCAAAATTGGAAAAGAACAACTGTAATTAATAATTTAATTTGGTAGGCGGAATTTTTTTTAATTACTCGAAATAGCGCTGCCAACTGCCCTAATGAAATCAGTGCTAAGACTCCATTAATTAGGTATACACGATCTTTTATCGGGCCTGCACCCATCAAATAAATGTAGACAGCCCCTATGGCAATAAGCCAAAAAACAGTAAATATCTTTTTAGAGATTGTTATGGGCTGATCCCAGGTATTAAATAACAACCAGATGTATAACGCTCCAGCAACCAACGCAATATTTGCAACAGGCAGGCCCAATCCTTCAGCCCATTGGTCTGCAAAGAAAGCTAATGATGAAAGAGCAAAGCAGCCTAAAGCAAGGGGCTCATAAATAACCCAATATTTACTTTTCTGAGGACCAATTCCCCAAAGGTATGGGGCTAATAAACCCAAAAGAGTAAAGAACGTTGCTATAAAAAAGATTTGATTAGCTAACTGCATTTTGTTTCTTTTATATATTTAGTGATTTTTATTCAGAAGTTAAAAAATGAATTGGCATCAGATTCATCAATAAAACGCAGCGATAAGCGTTTAAATTATCCGTATGACATTCCCCTTAAATTTAACTTCAATTCATATATTATTCCATTGCTTACTTTTTGGGAAAAAAGACCCCAAAATCACAAGGTGCCACTGAAATTTAGCTTTTAGCCCTAAGTACACCATTTCAGGGAGTCCTTGACGAGATAGCCTGAAAATGCAGCAATAAATAGGGATTTGGTGTGGCATAGGCACCGAGATCAGCGGCTGTAGGTGGAAATTCGTTGGATCTCAAATGGCATCTACAGGCGGTCCAATAGTTTGATGTAGAAATTTGCCGGTTTAAGCAACGAAAATACTACTCAGAGTCTTTTACCAACCTAAACCCAAGATGCGACATTGGACTAAAAGGATCCGCTCCACGTCTTGCGCTTGGGCGATAGGACTGACAGTAATCTTCATTGCACAAAAATGATCCTCCTCGGATCACTCTCTTTGGCGCATTTGTAGGAATGCCATAATCATCTGGGTCATATGAGATGCTGGGACCTTGAGGATTATTCGCCACTTCCAAACCAAATTCTTTAGCTTGCATTGCGAAATAATCTGAGCGGTACCAATCAGCAACCCACTGCCAAGCATTACCAGTCATATCAAACAGGCCATAGCCATTTTGTGGAAATGTTCCAACCGCACTCGTGCCAATTGCGCCACCGGCCTTAGGGCTTACTACTGGAAATGCTGTCTTCTTTACATCCCAAATATTTGCTGGCAGCTTACCCTCTTGTTCTAGTTGGTCACCCCATACATAGGTTGCTTGATTTAAACCTCCTCGAGCTGCAAACTCCCACTCAGCTTCTGTGGGCAATCTCTTCCCTACCCATTTTGCATAAGCTAAAGCATCTTCGTAACTGATCTGAACTACGGGATGATTACTTTTGCCATCAATACTGCTTTGCGGTCCAGTAGGATGACGCCAATTTGCGCCGGGCACATATGCCCACCATTGGGAATAATCATTGAGGTTGACTTTTGCTGTTGTACCAACAAAAACCATTGCACCAGCTACAAATACTGAAGCTGGCGGCTTAGGCGTTCCTGATGGTAATTGCACTCGAATAGTTTCCCAATCTGGGATTTGCTCAGCAGTGGTTTTGTAATTTGTTTCCTTTGTAAATTGTGCGAATTGATCATTAGTGACATGAGTGGTGTCCATCCAAAATCCAGTTACTTTCACTTTATGTACTGGCTTCTCATTGGCTTGCGCCTTTTGATGATCACTACCCATTACAAACTCGCCACCAGAAATCCAAGCCATGCCTTTGGGGCCATTTGTGCCATTACCTAAGCGTATTTCAGGAATAGTTTGTTGAGGTTTTGCTAAAAAGTGACCCCACAATATATACCCGCAGATCCCAAAACCCGCAAGAATTACAATCAATAAACTTCTAAATTTCATATTCATCGTATTGATACTATCCTAATGGGAGTAATCGTTGCATAAGCTTGAACTGGGTTTTGTGTCCTAAACTCCTTATATGCGCGCAACTTAATATAGGCCTACTTTTTTCAATATTAAATAGCCAGTCACATAGTTCATAAATTTATTTTAGGAGGACAAAAGTAATTACAGCTCTAGCACCCCAACCTTGCGGCCATCCCGGCATACTGCTGACGTTATATCGAGGTCCAATAGTGAACTGAATGGGCAATTTATCAATTTGTAGCAGCTTAGATATGTCAAAATTCACTGGATTTGAGGCACGATGCATATCGTAGTTATAGTTTGATTGTGTATTTAATGAAAAGGTCCAAGCATCAGGAGTCACATAAGCTATAAATGGCTGCGCATAAAAATTATTGGCCGTACCGGAAGTTGCAGTACCTCCCATGCTCCAAGACTGAAAAGCCATTACCCCATAGGTCCAAGCTCCTATTTGGTTAACAATAACTGCATTCACTCCTGCGCCTGTTTGCCGACTGCCAAATTGACCGCTTGACCCAGCAGGAGAGGAGAAGTATGGACCAATACCCCAAATCAAGGATGAAGTTGAGTATGGGATATAAAAAGTTTCTAATTGAATATTACTAAGCCCGGCACCAGTATATCCATTTACGTTATTGAGCCATTCTGCAGTCACAATAGGTCTAGCAATAATAATATTCCCCCCGCCTACATTAAAGGGTATCACTGGTTGAAATAATAATGTTTGATCTGATCCAGACTGGTTATACCCAGTACCCCTATCGTAGTTCCACTCAAATGGAGCAGTAACTATATTAGAAATGGGATTGGCCAATTGTTTTGCAACATCACCATTACTTTTCTCAGGTTGCGCAGAAGGATTGCTACCTGTCTGTGCTGCTGTAATACCCGCCAAATGAAAAGAAATAATAAAGGCAAGAGCTGCGTTATAAAGAAATTTCATAAATAAAAAATGTTCTAACGCCTAAGCGGAAAATGAGTTTTATGAAATTAAAATGGAATAACTGATTTATTCTCAATTGCATTTTTATAGGTGCGTAGCAACCATTCGATTAAGTTAAGCTCTTACAGACATGACTCGACCCAAGGAATCTGTAAGTTAGGACATGCAAAATCTAAAGACTCACTATCTAAGTTAATTCGCACCAGTCTTGCAAACCTTATTAAGCTGCTTACAAATCTTTAATATTGAATCGACCACTACTGATGTACTAGGATCTTGACCCTGTGGAGAAGCGGTAGCAGAGATCATAATTTCAGACGATTTATCACTTAATGGAACTACATTTAAGGAGGCGCTTTTGTTAGCTTCAGAAACCTTTAATTTTAAATTTTTAGAGTCCTGAGAAACAATCGTTATGGCTTGATTTTGACTAACTACATTAAC
>CAILON010000450.1 GCA_903835865.1 uncultured beta proteobacterium | reverse complement strand
GATGTCGATGCGCAATCATCCAAAGCATTTGAATCTATGGTGCAGCTCGCAAAGCTCATCGAGAAAATAGGGCATTTTGAGTAGCGTTACCCTCATTGGTTCTTACAGGTAAATCAACTCTTATCCCTACTCGGATATTTAGTAAAGCGCTACGCTGACTCTTTCTGATTGAAGGAGTTTTAGTTGCGAGTTTCTATTGAGTGTTCCCACAAACAATTGCAGCTATTTAGAATTTCTCTAGATGCAAGAACCGTCCTTGTCTTGCTCATTATTTGGATGATTTGGGGAATATTGCGGATTCTGAAGATTTTCTGAAGCGCTCTATTTAATAAGAAGAAAAAAAGGGGGGTGGACGAGCCTGACCCCCGGCACTGGCAGAAATTGGGTTTGGCTGCTTCGTTCCCGACCTGACCAGGTTATCCAACCCACCATGCGGGGAGGCCCGTCCAATTCCATTTTAGCTTGTTAGAATGGAAGACATGACAGCTCTCGCTTTAGCCCGCTCTTGGCGCCCTAAAACTTTCTCCCAATTAGTTGGTCAAGACCATGTGGTTAAAGCCTTAACGCATGCCTTAGATCAAGGCCGTTTGCACCATGCATGGCTCTTTACGGGCACGCGTGGAGTGGGTAAGACCACTATTGCCCGCATCATGGCCAAAGCCCTCAATTGCACTGGCGAAGATGGCCAAGGCAAGATGACTTCAGAGCCTTGCGGAAAATGCCCAGCCTGTTTAGAGATTGATGCAGGTCGATTTGTGGACTATATCGAGATGGATGCTGCTAGTAACCGCGGCGTCGATGATATTGCTGCTTTACTAGAAAAAGCGGCTTACGCCCCTAGTAACGGTCGTTATAAGGTTTACATGATTGATGAGGTGCACATGCTCACCAACCACGCCTTTAATGCGATGCTCAAAACTTTAGAAGAGCCGCCTGAGCACGTCAAATTTATTCTGGCTACAACCGATCCACAAAAGATTCCCGTAACCATTCTGTCGCGTTGCTTGCAGTTCAACCTCAAGCAAATGCCGGTACCGCTCATCGTTGAGCACCTAGAAAAAGTGCTTGCTGCAGAAAAAGTGGATTACGAAGTCAACGCACTGAGAGTGTTAGCCAAAGCAGCGCAAGGTTCGATGCGCGATGCTTTATCACTGACTGATCAATCGATCGCCTATGCCGCCGGAAAAGTCACCGAAGAATCGGTGCGTGGCATGCTGGGCACATTAGATGATGCTTACCTCATCCGTATTCTGGATTGCTTAATCGCTAAAGATGGCGCCAGTCTTTTGGCTATTTCGAATGAGATGGGTGAGCGCAGTATGTCTTTCTCATTAGCCTTGCAAGATCTTTCAAGCTTGTTGCAAAAGATTGCATCGGCACAAGTAGTTCCAGAGTCTGTATTAGATGACTGGCCAGAAGCAGGCGAGATTCGTCGCTTGGCAACGCAATTAAGCAAAGAAGAAGCGCAACTCTTCTATCAAATTACGATTACGAGCCGTCCTGATTTATCCCTTGCTCCAGATGAGCAAACGGGTTTCTCAATGACACTTTTGAGAATGTTGGCATTTCGTCCAGGTGGCGGAGGAGGCGGTGCAACGGCGCCGTCAGCACCACCAGTAGCTAGCGCGCGCCCAACTTCCGCACCTTCAACTGCCCCTGCTGCAAAAGTATCAGCACCATCATCAACACCAGCGCCAGCAACTAAGGCTGCAGTAGCGCCACCAGCAATGAAAGTCGCCGCCGCTCCTACTGCTGCTGTGGCAAGTCCTGCAGATCGTCCAGATTGGCATACTTTGATGCGCCAGTTGCCGGTTAAAGGCATGGTGCAGCAGTTAGCATTTCAAACAGAGTTACAAGATTGGATGGATTCAGCTGCTGGCGTGAAGGCCACCATTGTTACGCCGATGCCGCAATTGGCTTCTGATGCATCCATTGGTCGCCTTGCAGATGCACTGACTGCTCACTTTGGTAAGCCAGTGAAGATCGTGATTGGAAAAGGTGAGGTCGAAGGCAAGACAGTTGCAAAAGTCGATGCGCAGATTCATCAAGAAAAAAGAATGAATGCTGAGCAAATGATTGCTGCAGATCCTTTTATTCAACAGCTGCAAAAAGAGTTTGGCGCCACAGTAGTAGGCGGATCTGTAAAGCCTCTCTAAGCCGCATTCAAATTTATTAAATTATTTAATTAAAGTCATAGTCATTAAGGAAAAAATACAATGATGAAAGGTGGACTCGCTGGCCTCATGAAACAGGCTCAGCAGATGCAAGAGAAAATGAAAACTGCGCAAGCTGAACTGGCTGCGTTGGAAGTGACTGGGCAAGCCGCTGGCGGCTTAGTCAAGGTCACCATCTCTGGTAAATACGATCTCAAACGTGTGCAAATTGATCCAGGCGCAATGGACGATCGCGAGATGTTGGAAGACCTCATCGTGACTGCTTATACCGAAGCGTTTAAGCAGGTAGAGGCGGCTAGTGCGCAAATGATGTCGGGCGCTACTGCGGGTATGCCGATGCCTCCTGGCTTTAAGCTTCCTTTCTAAGGCAATTGCATGGCGCGTTATGAAGCACCTCAAGATGCCCTTAGTCGTTTAATCGAGGCATTGCGTGTATTGCCAGGAGTAGGCCCTAAGTCTGCCCAGCGCATGGCTTTTTATTT
>CAILON010000449.1 GCA_903835865.1 uncultured beta proteobacterium | reverse complement strand
CTGTTGCTGATGCCGTGAAATAATAGGTGATGTCAAACTCCGCTATTGAATCTTCTGAAATAGAAGTAACGCCAGAATACCAGGCGGTAATTGACGCCATTGAACGTCATGACCCATACATCTTTGTTAGTGGTAAAGCTGGTACTGGCAAAACAACGCTGATAGGATATCTTCGCGAGACAATCCCTGGCAATGTAGTCGTGGTTGCGCCAACAGGAGTTGCTGCGCTTCAGGTGAAAGGGGTCACGATTCACTCCTTCTTTAGATTGCCGCCCCGTTTAATCTTTCCAGAGGAAGACATCAAGCCACTGCGCGATAAGCGCTTATATAAAGACATTCGCTTACTTATTATTGATGAGATCTCAATGGTGCGTGCCGATGTGGTTGATGCAATGGATTTGTTTCTGCGTGAGAACGGCCCCCAAAAAGGAAAGCCGTTTGGTGGCATTCAGGTGATGTTTGTGGGGGATTTATTCCAACTGCCACCTGTCGTATCGAGCGCTGACATGCAGGTCCTCTCTGAACGTGGCTATGAAGGTCCATATTTCTTCTGTGCTATGGCTTTGCATCGCAAAGATGTCACGATGGTAGAGCTATCCAAAATTTTCCGTCAAAAAGATGAGCACTTTGCGAGCCTCTTAAATCGTATTCGCATTAATCAAGATGTTGATGATGCAATCGATACACTTAATGCCCAGTGCTATCGTCAAGATCAAGTGCTTGACGAAGAAACGATTACCTTAACAACCACCAATGCTAGGGCCGATCAAATTAATGGGGCAGGTCTTCGCGCGATTGAAAATGATGTCAAAGTTTATGCAGGTAAAACTACAGGCAAGTTCAATGTGGATGAGCGTAATTTGCCATCACCGAATAATCTAGCGCTTAAGGTGGGCGCTAAAGTGATGTTTACTGCTACTGATAGTGGATTTCCTAAACGCTGGGTCAATGGCACGATAGGTGTAGTGCGGGAACTCTTGCCTGATAAGGTCAAGGTAATGGTAAAGAATGGACCATATTCCAATACGGTTGAGGTGATAGGCCATCAATGGGAGTCTTATCGTTACGATCATGACATGATGTCTGGAAAGATTTCACCGCAGATCATTGGAACTTATGTACAGATTCCACTCATGCTTGCTTGGGCCGTGACGATTCATAAGAGCCAAGGAAAAACGCTGGATAAAGTAAAAGTTGACCTCTCATCTGGTACCTTTGCATCGGGACAGGTCTATGTAGCGCTAAGTCGTTGCAAAACGATCGAAGGCATTTCACTCCAAAGACCGATTGAGCCTAAAGATGTCAGCTGTGATCAGGAGATCAAGCGCTTTTACCTTAACCATTTATTAGTTGAGGCCGCTGATGTGGCTATAAAAAATTAGGATCGATATGACTTCATTGAGAGCAGAGTTTAAAAAGCGCTTGGCACAGCCTGGACTTATAGTGGCACCAGGTGTATTTGAGATGGTTTCTTTGCGACTCGCTGATCGCATGAATTTTGAAGCACTCTATATGACAGGTTATGGAACAGTGGCTTCTTTATTGGGGCTTCCTGATGCTGGATTGGCAACCTATACCGATATGGTTGGCAGGGTTACTTCTATGGCAGGCATGGCTAAAACCCCATTGATTGCTGACGGTGATACGGGTTACGGTGGATTATTAAATGTGAGACATACCATTCGCGGGTATGAGGCAGCAGGAGCAGTAGCCATTCAACTGGAAGATCAAGAGTTTCCAAAAAAATGTGGACACACTCCTGGAAGACGAGTGATTCCGCTGGAAGATATGGTGAAAAAAATTGATGTGGCAGTGAACTCCCGTACAGATCCCAACTTTCAAATTATTGCTAGAACAGACGCACGAACAACTTTGGGATTAGACGAGGCCTTAAGGCGCGGTGAAGCCTATGCAAAAGCGGGCGCAGATATTTTGTTTATTGAATCCCCTGAAAGCGTGGAAGAAATGCAAACCATCTGTCAGACATTTCGCGGAATACCTTTGGTCGCAAATATGGTGGAAAAGGGCCGTACTCCTGTATTGTCAAAAGAGGAGCTCGAAAAACTAGGTTACAAAATTGCGATCTTCCCAGTGACGGCCTTGCTTGCTTCAGTACAGGCCATGACTAAGGTGTATGAACAATTTAAGAGTACAGGTTCTTCAGTTGATCAAGCGGTAGATTTGTATGACTTTGCAGAGTTATCCAAGTTAATGGGCTTTGAGGATGTTTGGGAGTTTGAAAAGAAGTTTGTAGAAACTAAATAAAAGGATTGATATGAGATTGCATCACATTGGTTTATCTCTTGCATTTCTATTGACTAACATTTTTTCTTTCAATGTCAGCGCACAGTCGGCTTATCCAAATCGACCCATTCGTTTAATTATTCCGTTTACACCAGGAGGTGTTACGGATACCTCAGGTCGTTATATTGCAGAACAACTTACGCTAAAACTCGGTCAGCAAGTAATTGCTGATAACCGTCCTGGGGCTTCTGGCAATATTGGCACTCAAATGGTTGCTACTGCCGAGCCAGATGGATACACCTTGTTACTGGGATATGCCGGTACTTTATCCATTAACCCATCGCTTTTTGATAAAGTTCCTTTTGATAGCCTAAAGGACTTTGCGCCCATTGGAAAAATTGGAGATGCCATTTTGATACTGGTGGCTAACAATGATTTTCCTGGCAAAACGTGGATTGAGGTGCTTGCGATTTCCAAGAAGGATCCTAATGGTCTTTCTTATGGAACTTCCGG
>CAILON010000448.1 GCA_903835865.1 uncultured beta proteobacterium | reverse complement strand
GGTGTGGAACTCGAATCTCGAATAACCAAGTTCACATTTGCTTTGATTTTTTTAGGTAAGTTATCCACTCCATTAATTTGAGAAATTAAATGGTTGGCTGCTTGCGCCCACATACCTATTGCATCTATGTGAATCGTAGTAAGGCTGGGCAGTAGGTGTCTAGAGATCTCCAGGTCATCAAACCCAACAATAGAAAGATCCTTAGGTACTTTAATCCCCTGTTTTTGGGCTTCAAGTAATGCGCCGAGCGCGAGAACGTCTTGACCGCAGATGATGGCAGTAATTTTTGGGTTATTGAGCAGTAGCTTCTTTAGACCAAGTCTAGCCTCTTGCAGTTCGTAGCGACATTCCACGATAACTTCAGGCTTGAGGTAGATCTTTTTTTCAGCCAGCAATGCAAGGGCCCCTGCAACTCGATCCTTTGCTCGATCATTATTGGCGGTAATGCCGCTTAAAATCCCAAATTGTTTGTGTCCTTGATCGAGTAAGTGCTTAACACCAAGCTTGATGGCTTCTGCATTATCAAATCCAGATGCATAGCCATTCAGAGGAGCCGCTAAGGATCCAACATGAATATAGGGAATATTACGAGTCCTAAGAAGCTTTAATGCCTCTCTTTGTTGGCTGGTACCAAACAAAGCAATCCCCTCAACACCTCTTGTAAGTAGATTGGTTATTTGTGTAGCCTCTATGTCAGGATCATAGTTACTGCTCGCAACTAAAAGCTGATGACCTGATTGATTGAGTTGCCTTTGAAATTCAGATAAGCCTTGAGCAAAGATGGCGTTATCTAGAGTGGGAACAATGGCTCCAATAGTGCCGGAGCGTTTAAGCATTAATGAGCGAGCGCCAGCATTTGGGATGTAACCCAATTTCTTAATTACGTCCTGTATCTTCTCTTTTAGCGCAGTGCTGACTGTTTCTGGACGATTCAGAGCACGCGACACAGTTGCTGTAGAGACTTTTGCTGCAGCTGCAACATGATCAATAGTGATTGATCCGGTATATTTTTTCATCAGGGCCTAAGGGAAAGTCCTAGTCTAATTAAGTGGGTTACAGTAATTTTGCTAACAAATTGTGGTTAGAATGAAAGCGCTTACATTTTATTCATTCTATAAGGAATTGGAAATTTTTAGCAAGCTTTTATCCTTCTTTTTGTTCTGTGCGATTTTGCTGTTAGCTTGGTTCGGGCTAACTGAGTGGTCTGGCACGATCTCGAGCGCAAGATTTCCATCGCCTACTGAAACTTGGAATTCTTTCAAGATTATTGCGATGCAAGGTTATGGCAATGGCAAGTTGCATCAACATATTCTTCAAAGTGTGATTCTAGTCACCTCTGGATTCTTAGTGTCCTCATCTTTGGGGATTCTGCTCGGCATTCTGATGGGTGCTAATAAAAAAATCGAAGCCTTTGTAAATCCAATATTTTTAACTTTAAGACCGATCCCACCATTGGCATGGATTCCATTGGCAATCGTTTGGCTAGGGCTAGGTAACTCCGCTAAGGTTATGGTGATTTATGTGGCAGCATTTGTTCCGGCGGTCATTAATAGTTTTACTGGTGTCAGATCAATCGAAGTGCCACAGCGTGAAGCAGCCGCCATGTTAGGCATTAGCCGCTTTGCTTACTATCGAGAAGTCTTGATACCTGGGGCATTACCGCTTATTTTTACCGGCTTACGCCTTTCACTTCAAGCCTCATGGACAACATTAGTTGCAGCTGAACTGGTAGGTGCAACTCTAGGTTTGGGATCAATTCTGAATCAGGCTGCGCAGGATATTAATCCAGCCATGATTCTGGTTGGCATGATTAGTGTGGCCATTTCAGGTTGGTTAATGACTCAGATATTGGCTAAGGCTGAGAGTTATGCGATGCCCTGGAGAGCATGATGGCCGAACAAGAGCGCTTAAATCAGGGTGAGTTTTTATTGTGGACCGGCTTAGGTATCGCTAGTTTTGTTGGCTTTTGGTATCTCTTTGT
>CAILON010000447.1 GCA_903835865.1 uncultured beta proteobacterium | reverse complement strand
GCTCAAGCTCCTGCAGGAAATTGGAGTGACGGTCACCTTTCCGGATCAGGCTGATCGCAGCCATTTAGTTTTAAATGCTTCCGTTATCAAAAGTTCTGAAGCCACCTATGAGATGGTGAAAACCATGCGCGCCTCCATCTTGGTATTAGGCCCTTTGCTCGCCAGAATGCATAGTGCTAAGGTGTCTTTGCCTGGCGGCTGCGCTATTGGTGCGCGTCCTGTCGATCAGCACATCAAAGGCCTAAAGGCTATGGGTGCCACGATCAAAATTAAGAGCGGTTATATACAAGCCGAAACTAAACCTCCGCTTGGCCGATTAAAAGGTGCTTCTATATTGACCGACATGATTACCGTGACGGGTACAGAAAATTTACTGATGGCAGCAACGCTCGCCTCTGGAACCACCATTTTAGAAAATGCAGCACGTGAACCAGAAGTTGGCGATTTAGCCGAATTGCTTGTAAAAATGGGTGCGAAGATTTCAGGAATTGGTACTGATCGATTGGTGATTGAAGGCGTTGAAAAACTTCATAGTGCAGAGCATGCAGTAATCCCTGATCGTATTGAGGCAGGAACCTTCTTGTGTGCTGTAGCTGCTGCTGGAGGTGAGGTTTTGGTAAAGCATTGTCGTCCTGATACCTTAGATGCAGTCATCGTGAAGCTCAAAGATGCTGGTTTAGAAATGGAAGTTGGACCAGATTGGATTAAGGCAACGATGCAGGGTCGCCCTAAGGCAGTTAGTTTCCGCACCTCTGAATATCCTGCATTCCCAACCGATATGCAGGCCCAGTTGATGGCAGTCAATGCGATTGCAAGCGGAAGCTCTACCATTACTGAAACCATTTTCGAGAACCGTTTTATGCATGTCCAAGAGCTCAATCGTTTGGGCGCCGATATTGCGATTGATGGCAATACCGCAATTGTGCAGGGTGAGGAAAAGCTTTCTGGAGCTATTGTGATGGCTACTGATCTGAGGGCATCTGCCAGTTTGATCATTGCTGGTTTGGCTGCTCAAGGAGAAACTCAGGTGGATCGGATTTACCACCTAGATCGTGGATATGACCGCATGGAGCAAAAGTTGACCCTCTTAGGGGCCAATATTCAGCGCATAAAGTAAGCCTAGTGGATAATTAGTCCATGAAATTGACTCTGGCCCTATCAAAGGGACGCATCTTTGAAGAAACAGCGGAGATCCTATCGAAGGTCGGTATTGTGCCGCTTGAGGATCCTGAAAAGTCACGCAAACTGATTATTGAAACCACGAATCCAGATGTTCGCTTAATTATTGTGCGCGCTTCGGATGTCCCAACCTATGTGCAATTTGGCGGGGCGGACTTTGGGGTTGCAGGCCTAGACGTTCTCATGGAAAAAGGAACTGCTGGCCTCTATGTCCCATTTGATTTGGGTATTGCGAAATGCCGTATGTCAGTCGCCGTGCGTGAAGGATTTGATTATGCAACTGCTGTTAAGCAAGGCTCTCGCCTAAAAGTGGCTACGAAGTATGTCAATTGTGCCCGTGAGCACTTTGCGAACAAGGGTGTTCATATTGATACGATTCAACTCTATGGATCGATGGAATTAGCACCTTTGGTAGGCTTGGCCGACGCTATTGTAGATTTGGTATCTACTGGAAATACGCTGCGTGCAAACGGCTTGGTTGAGGTTGAACCGATTGCTGATATCAGTGCGCGCCTCGTGGTTAATCAAGCTTCTTATAAACGGAAGCGTGCACAACTTCAGCCTATTTTTGAGTTGTTAAAGTAAGCCATATACAAATGTCTTCAGCTCAAATTAAAGTCAAGCGTCTCAATAGTCTGGATTCGGGCTTTAAAGATGCCTTGTTATCCAGTCTTTCCCTGCCGATGGCAGATGATGAAGAGATTGATGCTGCCGTCCTGAAGATCTTGACAGCAGTGAAGGCTAAAGGCGATGAAGCAGTTCTGGGCTTCACGAAACAATTTGATCGTGTAAACGCTGTTAGCGTTTCCGAATTAGAAATTTCTCGTAAAGACTTGGAGCAGGCTTATCAAACTTTGCCCCCGGAACAAAAAAATGCCTTAGATATTGCTGCACAAAGAGTGCGGGCGTATCACGAGAAGCAAAAAATTGAAGCTGGTTGCCATTCTTGGGAATACGAAGAAGCAGATGGTACACGTTTAGGTCAAAAAGTCACTGCACTAGATCGCGT
>CAILON010000446.1 GCA_903835865.1 uncultured beta proteobacterium | reverse complement strand
TGCACTTGTTGTGCATATGCAGCAGAATTTCCCGAGATATTGAGAACAACCGCCTGAGTCGGAGCAAGCCAAACTGGCATGTTTCCAGCATGGTTTTCGATCAAAATCCCGATAAAACGCTCTAAAGAGCCCACAATTGCCCTGTGAAGCATCACCGGTGTCTTGCGGGTATTGTCTTCAGCCACGTATTCAGCACCAAGACGGGCGGGCATTGAGAAGTCCACCTGAATCGTGCCGCACTGCCAAGTACGTCCAATGGAGTCTTTGAGGTGATATTCGATCTTAGGGCCATAAAAGGCGCCTTCGCCTGGTAATTCTTCCCACTCTTGGCCAGAAGCCCTTAAAGCGCCACGCAGGGCCTCTTCTGCCTTATCCCAGATAGCGTCATCCCCAACCCGTTTGGCTGGGCGCAAAGCAAGCTTCACGGCAACTTCAGTAAACCCAAAGTCTTTATATACAGCGCGAACTGCTTTATCAAACGCTGCTACCTCAGGCTGAATTTGATCTTCGGTACAAAAAATATGACCGTCATCCTGGGTAAATCCACGAACACGCATCAAGCCATGTAAAGCACCCGATGGTTCATTGCGGTGACATTGACCAAATTCACCAAAACGTAATGGCAACTCGCGATAGCTGTGTAAGCCCGAGTTATAAATTTGCACGTGACCAGGACAGTTCATCGGCTTCAAAGCGTAAGCACGATTCTCTGACTCTGTAGTAAACATGTTTTCTTTGTAGTTTTCCCAGTGGCCAGATTTTTCCCATAATCCGCGATCCAAAATCTGTGGAGCCTTCACTTCTTGATAGCCTTCTTGCTGATACACGCGACGCATGTATTGCTCAACTTCCTGCCAAATCGACCAGCCCTTTGGATGCCAGAAAATTAAACCTGGTGCCTCTTCTTGGAAATGGAATAAATCAAGTTGCTTTCCGAGACGACGATGATCGCGCTTTTCCGATTCTTCAAGCATATGAAGATAGGCATCTTGATCTTCTTTGCGCAGCCAAGCGGTACCGTAAATACGCTGCAGCATCTCGTTCTTGCTATCGCCACGCCAATAAGCTCCAGCAAGCTTCATGAGCTTAAATACCTTTATCTTGCCAGTAGAGGGGACATGTGGCCCACGGCATAAATCCGTGAACTTACCTTCAGCATATAAGGAGACATCCTCTCCTTGCGGAATGCTAGCAATCAGTTCAGCTTTATAGGCTTCACCCTGATCTTTAAAAAATTGAATTGCTTCATCACGCGGCATCACACTACGAACTACTGGCTCATCTTTTTTAGCGAGCTCAGTCATTTTCTTTTCTAGTGCAACTAAATCCTCTGGTGTAAATGGACGGTGATAGGAGAAGTCATAGTAGAAACCATTTTCAATAACGGGACCAATGGTGACTTGAGCTTCAGGAAATAATTCTTTTACAGCGTAGGCCAATAAGTGCGCAGTTGAGTGGCGCACAATCTCCAGCGCCTCAGGACTTTTATCTGTGATGATGGAAAGCTGACTATCTCTATCAATAACAAAGCTGGTATCAACCATCTTGCCATCAACAATACCGCCTAAGGCAGCTTTTGCGAGACCACTTCCGATACTTTGAGCAACATCCGCGACGCGAACAGGAGCCTCAAACTCACGTTTCGATCCATCGGGTAGCGTAACTACAAGCATGATGACTCCGTCTTATTCACTGAACTTCACTCTCACTACATCAACCTAAAAAGAAAGCGCGGTAGCTTTTGGGCATCCGCGCCTCTTTGGCTCTCCTATTGGAGATCCCTTCGGGTCTTATTCGTTGGTAGGCTCGATTGGACTCGAACCAACGACCCCCACCATGTCAAGGTGGTGCTCTAACCAGCTGAGCTACGAGCCTATATAAGCCATAGAGTTTATCACCGGCGACGCACTTGGGTGACCCCTTTAACCTCTTCAAGGCTATTTTGAACAGTGCGTAGCACCTCAGAATCCTTAACCTCTACCGTTAAAAGGATCTGAGCCAGGCCTTTTTTAGCGGATTTACGCAAGTCAATCACATGGACGCCTTGCCTTGTCAAAATCTCGAAGAGCTCTCTCATTAACTCAGGGCGATCTAGGCCGGTAACGACCAAATCCGCAGGGAATACTCGCTTTTGCTCCTCATGGGAGGCTGCATTTTCGCCAACCGAAGTCCAGGCTGTTTGAATGACGCGCTCAGGCGCCCTCTCTTGAAGTCCTCTAAAAGTTTTACACGCTCGACGATGAATAGAAACTCCTCTACCTTGCGTGATAAATCCAGCTATAGCATCAGGCGGCACCGGCCTACAGCATCTTGCCAATTGCGTTAGCAATGAATCAACGCCCACCACCAAGACATCTCCGCTTTGCGAACCTTTTCGGGCGCTATTGCGCAGAATAATTTCCGGACTGGAAGCTGATTTGGACTCAAGCAG
>CAILON010000445.1 GCA_903835865.1 uncultured beta proteobacterium | reverse complement strand
GGAACTGTGGGCGGTAGCGAATCGATTTCACGGGTGACTTATCAAGCCAAGGCAAGAAGAACATGATCACGACTGAACCGCCCATGATCACTACACCCCAGAACTTCGCATCAAGCACATAAAAACCACCGGCCAATATCAGAGCAATTGCAGCGCATGCGCCTTTGATCTTCAGATCTTTAGTACTCAGAGCAAACATACCCAAAATCACAGCCAAGAAGATCCACAAAGGCAGCAAGAAGTTAGAAGTAGTAGCACGCAACATAGAGTAAAACGGCGTGAAATACCAAACTGGTGCAATGTGTGTTGGCGTAACAAACGGATTAGCCGGTATGAAGTTATTGGCTTCTAAGAAATATCCGCCCATCTCTGGCGCAAAGAAGACGATACAAGCAAATATCATCAGGAATCCACCCAAATACATTACATCGTGGACGCTGTAATAAGGGTGGAATGGAATGCCGTCAACAGGATGGCCGTTAGCATCCAGCGTATCTTTAATTTCGACGCCGTCTGGATTATTTGAGCCAACTTCATGCAACGCAAGAATATGGGCCGCAACTAAACCAATCAAGACCAATGGAATCGCAATGACATGGAATGCGAAGAAACGATTGAGGGTAGCGTCACCCACAACATAATCACCGCGTAACCATAAAGACAGATCTGGACCAATGAGTGGGATTGCCGAGAACAAGTTCACAATTACTTGAGCACCCCAGTAAGACATTTGACCCCATGGGAGCAAGTAGCCGAAAAAGGCCTCGCCCATCATGCACAAGAAAATTGCGCATCCAAAGATCCAAATGAGTTCGCGAGGTTTGCGATAGGAGCCATAGATCAAACCACGGAACATATGCATATACACGACTACAAAGAACATAGAAGCGCCGGTAGAGTGCATGTAGCGAATTAACCAGCCCCAAGGCACTTCGCGCATGATGTACTCAACTGAATCGAAAGCCTTCGCAGCATCAGGCTTGTAGTTCATCGTCAAGAAAATACCGGTAACGATCTGCAATGCCAAGACAACAATCGCCAAAGCACCAAAAATATAGAAAAAATTCAAATTCTTGGGAGCGTAATACTCGCTCATATGCCTCTTAAAGGCTTCTGTGACGGGCAAGCGTGAATCAACCCAAGCCATTAGCTTTACGGCTGCAGAAGCGTCTGCTGGGACTTCTTTTTCGTGAAATGCCATTTATCTCTCCTTAGGCCTTCTTATCGTCGCCGACCAGAATCTTGGTTTCGCTCAAATACATATGTGGCGGAACTTCAAGGTTATCTGGGGCTGGTTTGTTTTTATAAACGCGGCCTGCCATGTCAAATGTGGAGCCATGACAAGGACAAAGGAAGCCACCTGGCCAAGTATTTGGCAAAGATGGCTGTGCTCCTGCTTCAAATTTAGGCGTTGGAGTGCAGCCTAAGTGAGTACAGATACCCACCACTACCAAGTACTCAGGCTTAATTGAGCGCCATTGGTTTTGGGCATAAGGGGGTGTAAATTGAGCTGGATCACGCAATGAATCCGGATCAGCCAATTCACTATCAATTTTGGATAATTCAGCTACCTGCTCAGGGGTACGACGCACAACCCATACTGGCTTGCCGCGCCACTCAACCATGCGCATTTCATCTGGCTTCATGCCAGCAATATCAATCTCAACAGCAGCTCCAGCGGCCTTAGCACGCTCGGAAGGCTCAAAACTGTCCACAAAAGGATAAAGGGCTACGGCTGCACCTACTCCACCAACCGCCGATGTGGCGATTAGCCAGTTACGGCGATCCTTGTCCATACAGGGCTTGTCACTCATTTACAAAATTCCTAGAAAGGGTATTTATGGGTGGAAATTGCTTAAAGGTAGGATTTTAAAGTAAAAAGTGGGGTAAG
>CAILON010000444.1 GCA_903835865.1 uncultured beta proteobacterium | reverse complement strand
CTTGTAGTCCCGGGGTATCAACACCACTCAGGGCAATTTCCAACCCTTCATTCTGAAGGAAGCGAAGTGAAACCAAATCAAAGTAGCCCTCTTTTAAAAACTTGAGCTGGTAATCCTCTTTAAAGCCTTGTACGTTCGTCGGAGCATATTGAAATAACAGGGGAATCGAAGAATCTTTCGCCAACACTTCGAAAAAAGGGGCTTCAAAGACTTGTTGGATTGGACCCACTGTTGTGGGTTGCCCAACAATCTTACAAGTTGTTTTTTTGAAAAAGACCAGCAGCCCAATGAATATCGAAAGAATTGCGGCAAAGAGTAAGAGTCTTTTCATACTTGATGTCTGTTTAAGTCAATGTTTTGCGTATAAATCATGCGCTCATGACTAAAATATCATGCGTCAGCCGATGGACTTGCCTGACCCACTAATAATTGGGGTGACTTTAGGGTTATAGAAATTCTCGTCAGATCTTGCAGGGTATCAATTTGCAGCTTTTGCATGATATTCGCCTTATGTAATTTAACCACTGACTCAGACACATCCCACTTAATGGCAATAGCTTTCAGAAGTTGGCCATTAACTAACTCCTCGAATACCTCTTTCTCGCGGGGAGTTAAAAGGTCATACTTATTTTTAATGCCTTTGTAGCTTAAGTCCAATTTCAAACATTTATCGATAGATCCCAACAGTTCTTCAAACTTGAATGGCTTAAGTAAGAAATCACTGGCGCCTTGTTTAAGACATTGAATAATTTCCTCTTTATGACTTTGGCCACTGATAAAAATAATGGGGATATGAACTTGCATTTCAGCTAGCTTGGACTGTAGCTCTAAACCTGTCATGACTGGCATTTTCATATCTAGCACAATCACCTCTGACTTGGTAGATGGTTTAAAGCTCTCTAAAAACTGCATGCCACTTGAAAAAGCCTGAACACTCAAACCATGTTCTTCAATGATGGCAGCCAAAGCATCTCTTACTGAATCATCGTCATCTATTAAGAATACTTTTGCATTCATACCAATCCCCACATCCTCACTTTTAGTCAAAATGAAATCACTTCATTGCAAATAGGATTTCATATCAGATTATGCATTAGCCCTTAGGCTAGGTATAAAGTTGCTACGCTGTCATTTCAGACGACTATCTGCGGGTTTTCACTCACATATACCGCGAACTCAATGGCCTTATTCAAGAAATTAAGTCCTTGCTATTGCTAGGAGATTTTTAGCTCACCTACCTGTGTATTGTTATTTCTACTGAGGATTGGGCTTATATGGCAGGTTAATGGCTTTGTATGGAGCCTGAACGTCATATAAAAACTGGGTTAAAAAAGGCTCCCATACTACCCTCCCATTGGGATCCATAAAAAGTAGATGGGCATCTGTGGAAAAATTTCCATAGGGAATAAAGCGAGAGTTGGGGTTGCCTTTGGCGTAATTGGCAAACATTCGGTTTGAAACATAGCGATTAAATAATGAATCGTTATCTCCATAAAACCAGATTGCGGCAACAGTAGTTTGAGCGCCAAATTTTTTAGAGGTCTCAATCATCTCATCTAGCAGACCAATACAGCAAGAATCCCTTACTCCACCCGAGAAATTAATAAGGCCCCTGACCGATGGATCTGGTTTAGATGCGCCATAGGCTAAAGTTACCCAACCACCTTCTGAATAGCCCACAACTAAGGTGATATCTTTTTTCACATAAGGCAAGGTATGGGCATATTGAATGGTGACATCTATATCGCGCACCTGGTCTCTTCCCGCCATCTCGGCAGAGTTCCCGTGAAATTGGTACTCACCCCCAGATTTTGAAAAGCCATGACGCATCGGCACAAAGACTACATAGCCTCTTTCTACAAAATAAAACGCTACAGATAAAGGCTCAAATCGCTTTTGTGTATGCGGGTCACCTAACTGCTTGCCATGATTAATGATGACTAGGGGAAATGGACCTAAACCGGGTGGTTTATAGATAGTCGTTTCAAGCTGAATGCCTCCTAGAAAAGAGGCCTTATCAATCAGAATGATTTCTTCTGGGGGATTTGGTTGCGCGCAAGCGGAATTTATTCCAAACACAGCAGCCATAGTGAGGGTGAAGAATGCAATATTTACCACCCTGCTCGTTCTCATAAACTTTGGCAGCAGAAAGAGCTTCACTTTTTGACCGTGCCGATCTACTGCAATCCGACTTGTAAAGAACTGAGGTAGAGGCTAACCGCTTGAATATCCTCCTCAGACATGGAGTAGGTCAAAGACATCATCGCAACGCCATTAGGACGATTTTTTGAACTTTTAAATAAGTTTATTTGCTCAGCAATGTAATTGGCATGTTGACCAGCAAGGCGAGGAATTTCCTTCATTCCTACCGCATTGCTGCCATGGCATGAGCTACATGCTATGACATTCTGCGAGGGAATGCCTTGCTCATAAATGATCTTGCCACGCGCCACCAAAGGTGACTTGCTCGGCTCTCCAACCATGGGAGCTTGAGACGAAAAGTACTGAGCCAACTCATTCATTTGCGCAGACGTGAGTTGATTAAAAGACCACATAAATGCAACGGCATTCGGAGTGCTTCTGCGGTGCTCCTTAAATTCGCCTAGTTGAATGAGTAAATACTCTTTATGTTGACCAGCTAACTTCGGAAATAACGTTGAGACTGTCTGGCCAGTTTTTCCATGACATGCGGAACAGACCTGCAAAGCAAGTTCTGTTCCGGTGGCATCGGATTTATAAACATCTTTCGATTGCTCTACGTTAGTACAAGCAGTGAGCGTGATGAATATAACGAGTAGCAGGGATCTGGATAGGCGCATGGGTCAAATAGTTTCTATATCGACTCATTCTATGCCATTAACCCTATTGATATTAGGCTATATCTGATGCTCTCTAGCCGATCGACTAACTAATGCTTATCAGCACTACTTCTTTATCAGTGATCATCATCTCTAGAGTGACTGCATTTAATGAAACGCTTTGCACCCCACTCAAACGTCCTTCATAAACCACCGGGCGTAAAGATGGATGACGCGGATTGATTTGAAGTAATTGCAAGGCTTTGCTGTACTGACTGACCACCTCAGGGTGCTGACGGATGAAACTTGCAGCGCGCTTGGAGTAGCGATCAGTAAAGACTAAAGATCTCATTACGCACTCTTCTTGGTGGCTTTGGCTGATTTTTGAATCTTTTCAATATGCACTTCAGGGCTGGCGGTCTCAAATCGCCCTGCTTCCATTTCTGCTTTGGATTGGGCAATCGCTGCCTCCAGCTCACACTCGCGCATGTACTGGTATTGCTCTTGGGTCATCACCACAAACTTTGGCTGACCGCGCACGCTGACAGCAACCTCTGGCTGCATCGCAAGAGCGTCTTCAAAAGCTTTGATCCCCTTGACCTTCAGATCGTTTGCAGAAATCGCGATCATTCACTACTCCCTTAAGAGTACTCATTATCACATAAATAAAAGTACTTTTTATATTACTTTAATAATACTTCTTGCAGTACTTTCATTAATGTTGTTAAATCACATTTCTTAATGAAACTACTGATATGAATAATCATACCTTTATAAATACTTTTAACGCAAGTTTTAAATGCACTTTTAATAGTGCTATTGATAGTGCTATTAAATATTACCTAGCCCTAGGGAGTAAGCCCTTTGGTGTAGAAAACTCAACCTTTTCAGTACCTTACAAGGTGTAAGTCATGAAACCACGTTCACTTCTCTTCCCATTGTTTGCTAGCATTTTTTGCCTCCTTTTGAGCCAAAATGCGCAAAGTTCATCTCTCACGATCTCCATTCCGAATGGCCAATGGTGGGAGGAAGTCCGCCAAGGAAATAGCAATTTAGCAACAAAACTGGGTATTCAAGCACCTGCGAATGCTCTAAAAACACTGGCTCAAGTTCGTAAAAACATGCTTTCGCACGCAAAAACAACGTTTACAGTGGGTCTGATCCCCTCAAATGAGGTCAATGCGTACGCTAGAGTTGAGTCTGGCTACACTTTGATCATCTTTACCAGTGGCTTTTTGTTGCGCTTTGGCAACGATCCTGATGTTTTAGCTACCACCCTCGGCCATGAATTAGCCCACCACGTTTTGGGGCATACCAACCCGCACCTGGGTGAACCCGAAAAGCCGGTTTACATGTTGACGAGCAACTCTGTAGGAGCAAATTCTGCACTCTCTATAGAGCGTCAAAAATCAGTGAAAGATATCCAACATAATGAGCGTCAGGCAGATTTAGTCGGCATGGAATGGGCAGTAAACGCAGGATATTCTGCTTGTGGCTCTTATCGCCTAGCTGAAGGTTTAGCAGAGATTCAATCAAACCCAACATCAAATCTCTATTTATCTACTCACCCTAGCAATTTAGAACGTATGGAAACAGCTAAACAGTTTGGTAAGAATCATTATCAGGCAACTAGCTGTATGGCTAGCAACAGCAATCCGGAGCCTATGAGTCAGAGCGTAAACCCAGAGATGATTCCTGAG
>CAILON010000443.1 GCA_903835865.1 uncultured beta proteobacterium | reverse complement strand
GTGATGGAGATGGCCGTATTGATTTAAGACTTAACGCAAAAGATGCAATTGCCAGCGTTGCCAACTTTATGAAGATGCACGGCTGGCAAACAGGAATGCCAATTTATTTTCCAGTACAAGAAAAAGCCATCCCAGCTGCAAGAGCTTTAGCGGATGGTGAGCCTCAGCTGAAATACACCGTACAAGAATTTATTGAAAAAGGGATTCTGACTGCGCAACGGGGTGATCTACAAAATGGTGGGGTTGAGCCCCAAAGCAAAGCCATGATCGTTGATCTCCCCTATCCCGATAAGGATGGCAATGACCAAGTTCACTATGTAGTGGGCTTAAATAATTTTCTGACAATCGTGCAATACAACCGTAGTTACTTTTATGCACAAAGCGTTGCTGAGTTTGCGCAAGAGCTTGGCTATAAAAACCAAAGTGTGGTTCCGATATTGAGCTCAGCCCATGCTTCGGATCACAGTAGTGCAAAATCTAAACCTAAGAAAACTAAGGCAAAGAAAAAGGCCAAATAAGTTTAAGCTGGAAATACCCCGGTAGATAGGTATCGGTCACCCCGATCACAAACGATAAAGACAATAGTGGCATTTTCCACTTGACGTGCCACCCTCAAGGCCACGACTAGAGCGCCTCCTGCCGATATGCCACAGAAGATCCCCTCTTCCGCAGCCAAACGACGAGCCATTTCTTCTGCGTCTGCTTGGGTAACGTACTCGATGCGATCGACCTTATCGCTTTCATAAATTTTAGGCAGGTACTCAGGTGCCCATTTACGGATTCCCGGAATTTGCGAGCCCTCTTCAGGCTGCGCCCCAATAATCTGAATATTGGGATTCATCGATTTGAGATAAGTTGAAACGCCGGTAATCGTGCCAGTAGTTCCCATTGCCGATATGAAATGGGTGATCTGTCCATCAGTATCACGCCAAATTTCAGGGCCAGTAGTTTCAATATGAGCTCGAGGATTATCGGGATTTGCAAATTGATCGAGCAATCTGCCGCGCCCTTCCCTTTGAAGCTGTAGAGCGTAGTCTCTTGCAAATTCCATTCCGCCAGATGCAGCAGTCAGAATAAGTTCAGCGCCATAGGCTGCCATACTTTGTCGACGTTCAATACTTTGATTTTCTGGCATTACTAAAACCATCTTGTAACCCAGCATTGCCGCAGTCATTGCGAGGGCAATACCAGTATTGCCACTGGTGGCCTCAATCAGGGTACCACCAGGTGTAATTTCGCCACGCTCTTGTGCGCGCATGATCATCGACAGCGCGGGTCGATCTTTCACCGACCCGGCTGGATTATTACCCTCCAACTTACCCAAGATCACATTATTGCGAACTTCATTCTCTTTTCCTGAAATGCGCTGCAGACGCACCAAGGGGGTATTGCCCACAGTTTGTGAAATCGTTAAATAAGTTGGTTTGCTCATGAAGCCATTTTAGCCATAAGCACCCCTAAATACTAAAGGGCTTAATTTCTGCGGCCTGTTCCCGCGCGATCCTGCTGATGGCGATTACCAGTTTGAGCACGAGAATTGCGTCTGCCAGAGGCGCCGCCATCTTTTTGGGTCCTACCGTTGGGCTCCCGAAACGAACCTGGGGCCTCAATGGTGAGACCGTTATCCACCATTTTTTCTACAGACTTCATGCCAATACCACGAACACGCTTTTGCAAATCGTTGGCATCTTGAAAATGGCCGCCATCCAAGCGCTCCGCAATAATGGTCTTAGCCTTTGCGGGACCAATACCCTTAATGCTCTCAAGCTCTGATTGAGTGGCTGTATTAACATTCACCGGCTCAGCCGTTGCAATACCAAAACCTCCAAGTGCCAGTAAAGCAGAAAATGCTAAAGCTTTCGCCAAGCTATGGACTGTATTAAAACTAAAGTATTGAGTCATTCTTTCTCCTAAAGTAAATAAAAAATCCACGCAGATTTATTGCGTGAATCATTTACAACGATGAGAAAAAATGAATGTTGACTTGATTGCTCGGATTACAAGCAAATCAGTATTAGTGACTCAAGATAAAGTTTGCTGCTCTTTTGACAAATTCAGCTTCGGTTTGATTAAAGCCATGATAGGCAAAGGACTGACAAACATCACCCTCTGAAATACCACCCTCAATCAGCTCAAGCTTTGAGACTAACTTTGGGGACCTGCCATCGATAATTTTGGCTGAGGCAGAAACCGGTGTACCACTACAAGCATCATTCTGATGGTGTATTGCCAGCACCGGCAAAGTGACTTCATCATCTAATGAGGCTGAGCGAATCGTGCCAGCAATAATAATTCCAGCAAGATTCCTTTGGGTTTGATCGATTTCATTAGCATAGTAGGTTGCCGTAGAGCTTCCCATGCTGTGCCCAAAGATCCAAATCGGCAGCTTCAACTTTGCCTTATAAAAGTTCACCACCTCATTAACCCGAGTGAGGTGATCTTTGCGCCCCCGCAGATTTCCCCGCCTCAGATCACCCAAGTCATATGGAGTGTCTACTAAAACGGCATCAATTCCATACTGAGCCCACAAATCCATTGAACGGATAAAGGTATGTTTACTTCTGACTGAGCCATTATCAAAAATACCGGCCATTCCACCGCCACCAGGAAAAAGAAGCACCAAGGCCCGAGGCTTGGATGTCTCAATGAGTAATGTTCTGGTTGGGGCTTCTTCCTGATGAGGAACGTCAAAGACCTGAGCTACCGCATGAGTACTAAGAACCCAACAAGTAAGCGCTAAAAGTAACTTACTTGCCATGAAGTTTATTTAGCGTCTAAAGGACTAGCTAAAAATCCAGTGTTGGCTTCTAACCATTCGATATAACGGCTAACACCCTGTTCCACATTTAAGAAGGGCTCTTTGTATCCTGCTGCACGTAGTTTTGTTAAATCAGCCTGAGTAAAGCACTGGTATTTACCTTTAAGGGCATCTGGAAAAGGAATGTATTCAATTGCCTTTTCTTTAACCAGTTCCGCAAGAGTTGCTGGCTGCGCTTTATCCAATTTACGCATGGCATTAGCGACAGCAAAAGCCACGTCGTTAAACGGTTGCGCTTGGCCGGTGCCTAAATTAAAGATACCACTAATTTCTGGATGATCTAAGAAAAAAAGATTGACTTTAACCACGTCCTCAACCGAAACAAAGTCACGACTTTGTTCCCCTGCAGCGTATCCACCATACTCGCCAAACAATTTCACATGGCCATTCGCTTTATACTGATGGTACTGATGAAAAGCTACTGAAGCCATGCGACCCTTATGGGATTCACGAGGACCATAGACATTGAAATACCGAAAGCCCACCACTTGAGCCGTATTTGCATTTTCTGCAAAACGTTTACGCATGACTTGATCAAATAGAAATTTAGAGTAGCCATAAATATTAAGCGGCTTCTCGTGTTCACGACTTTCTTCAAATACATCAGATCCACCATAAGTAGCAGCAGAAGATGCATATAACAACTGCACTTTTTGAGCTGTACAAATATCGAGCAAATCCATGGAGTAGCGATAGTTGTTGGCCATCATGAAGATGCCATCCGTTTCCATGGTGTCTGAACAAGCCCCCTCATGAAAAACCGCTTTTACCTTGCCAAAACGACCGCTTCTAAAGGCTTCCAGAAATTCTGCTTTATCGAGGTAGTCAATGATGTCCAAATCGGCAAGATTGCGATATTTATCTGCAGGGCGCAGATCATCCACTGCGATGATATTTTTCTCGCCACGGGCATTAAGTGCCTGAACAATATTGGCGCCAATAAAACCGGCTGCACCAGTTACGATAATAGTCACTGTAATTCCTCTGAAGTCACGGTTGCAGTACCCAACTTGCCAACTACAATACCACCTGCGCGATTAGCTAATGCCATCGCTTTTTCAATTGGCCACCCAGCAGCCAAGGCAACAGCGAGAGTGGCGATTACTGTATCGCCAGCACCAGAAACATCAAATACTTCTCTGGCCTGCGCTTTAACGTGACTGACACCTTGCTCTGTAAATAAACTCATGCCTTCTTCAGAACGCGTCAAGAGCAATGCCTGCAGATTTAATGAACGACGCAAATCTTGTGCCCTACGAATTAAATCCTCTTCACTGGTCCACTGACCAACGACCTGACGTAACTCACTGCGGTTTGGAGTTAACACTGTAGCGCCACGATATTTCTCGTAATCTTCACCCTTAGGGTCGACCAATACCACCTTGTTCTGAGCGCGCGCCTGTTCAATCATGTGAGCCACTTGACCCAAGGCACCCTTACCGTAGTCAGACAAAATTACGACATCAGCACCACCAACGAGTTTTTCAAAGCGTTCTAATTTATGGGCCAATGCCTTTTCACTAGGCGTTTCTTCAAAATCCAAACGAATCAGTTGCTGTTGACGTGCGATCACACGCAACTTCACAATCGTCGGTACCTTTGCATCGATTTCTAATTGGCTATCAACACCACTGGCTTTAAGAAGTTCCACAACACGCTTGCCAGGCTCATCGTCCCCTGCAATTCCCAGAATGGTTGTTTGCGCTCCTAAAGCAGCTACGTTGCGTGCTACGTTAGCAGCGCCGCCAAGACGCTCGTCAATCTTACCCACTTGAACTACTGGCACTGGTGCCTCAGGTGAAATGCGATTCGTATCGCCAAACCAATAGCGATCAAGCATAACGTCACCGACTACTAGTAGACGTGTTTTGGTGAACTGTTCTCGGTTAGCTTTTTCCACGGAAGATTTTTCTATTTGTTGATTTTAGTAATAAACCAATATTCTTAATTATGTCGCCCAATGCCTTGATACTCAATACCCAACTCTTGCATTGCGCCAGGCTCATAGAGATTTCGGCCATCAAAGATAATTGGATTCTTGAGTTTTTGCTTTACCAAATCAAAATCAGGGCTGCGGAAAGCCTTCCACTCGGTCACAATCACGAGCGCATCACAACCATCTAAGGCAGCCATGGGATCATTCACCATAGAAACCTTTTGAAGTCCCTCTGGGTTGCCTTTGAAGTCCAAATCTAGGCAGTGTTGGGCTTCTTTCATAGCAACCGGATCATGAGCAACCACCTGGGCACCACGTTTCACCAATTCACTAATGATGACACGACTTGGAGCCTCACGCATGTCATCGGTATTGGGCTTAAATGCCAAACCCCAAAGTGCAAACTTCATGTTCTTCAAATCTTTACCAAATCGCTTTTCAATCTTTTCGACAAGGGTGAATTTTTGCGCCTCATTTACCGCTTCAACAGCCTGTAAGATCTTGAGGTCTCTGCCGTGTTCAATCGCAGTCTTGGAAAGAGCCGATACATCCTTAGGAAAGCAAGATCCGCCATAACCAGTTCCTGGATATAAGAAACCAAATCCAATTCGAGAATCTGAACCAATCCCTTGGCGGACTGCCTCAATATCAGCGCCCACTAAATCAGCTAAGTTAGCCAATTCGTTCATAAAGGAGATGCGGGTTGCTAACATGGCATTAGCGGCGTACTTAGTTAGCTCTGCGCTTTTTACATCCATGTAATAGGTGCGCTCATGATGACGATTAAATGGTGCATATAGCTTGCGCATTTGCTCTTTAGCGCGCAATCCTGCAGGACTACTCTCCGTCCCAATCACAATGCGATCAGGTCGCATGAAGTCTTCGACTGCAGCGCCCTCTTTCAAGAACTCGGGGTTAGATACCACCGAGCAAAGGTCAGGTGATAAATGACGCTTTTCTAATTCTTCTGAAATGGCTGCAGAAACCCTATCTGCAGTACCTACTGGCACAGTAGATTTATCCACAATCACTTTTGGAGTAGTTGCATGACGGCCAATATTGCGGGCAGCAGCAACAACATACTGAAGATCAGCAGACCCATCCTCATCAGGAGGTGTACCTACTGCAATAAATTGAATATCACCATGAGCTACAGAGGCTGCGATATCGGTGGAGAACTGTAAACGACCAGCCGCACGGTTGCGCTCAATCATCTCTTTCAAGCCAGGCTCATAAATTGGAACTCCGCCAGAATTTAGAATCTCAATCTTATTGGGGTCAAGGTCAAGGCAGAAAACATTATTACCCTGCTCAGCCAGACAAGCGCCTGTAACTAAGCCTACGTAACCGCTGCCAATGATGGTAACTTTCAAAATAGATCCCTATAAAAACACATGCAGTAAATAGTATTACATCGAAGGGCCGCTCGGAGCGACGCCTTCACTTCGCCTTGGGGAGTATGCCTCCCAATTGTTACAGCCTGGACACTGCCAATAAAAACGTCTAGCCCTAAAACCACAATTGCCACAGGTATAGCGCGCCAAGCTGATAGTGCGCTGGCGCAAGAGATGCAAAATCGATTTCAACTCTAAAATTCTTTCAGGATTTGCGTTGCCTTCCTCTAGGGCCAATCTCGTTTCAGCCAATTTAGATAAGGCACTCAAACTGGGTGAATGTTGCATCACTTCAGAGAGCATTACGTTAGCGGCCTGCAAGCCCCGAATATTCATGACTTGCTTATGAACAACATCCAAGAGCTCGCCAGATGCTTGCGTATTTAATAAGTCACACAAACGCTCTAAGCCTTCGGCACTCTGATCTATGTCGGTATGCGCCTTCATCCAGCGATCAGCAATTAAATGCATGTAGGCTGGATGAGAAGTAGCAACAATTCTCCAAGCTTCGATCGCTTGAGCCGGCTGCCCAAGAGCCATCAAATAATCGCCTCGTAAAATTAATGCTCGAGTATGGTTTGGAACCACGTGTAAAGCATCTTGAATAGAGCGCTCAGCACCAACTAAATCCTTCGCATTAAGGGCCTCTTGCCCCAGCTCACAATGAAACTGTGCAATTTCAGTGTGATGGGACTTTCCTTGAAGCATTTCAAGTTCAGTAGCAGCAATAATGGCTTTTCCCCAATCTCGCTCTATCTGATACATCTCCAGGAGACTTTCTTTGGCGGGTGCTGCAAACTTGCCCTGTCCAACTCGAATTAATGATGCCTCTGCACGATCTAACAATCCAGCTCGTAAAAAATCTCGGCCCAATTCATAGGCGGCATGATCGCGATCGCGCTTGCGTTCGCACTGCTGATCGCGGCGGTCGTGGTGTTCGTGTTCTTTCCCGAGATCGTCGGCATGGGCAAGCCTGGTCCGACCGCGTTCATCAACGCGATCGGCGAGCTGCGCAAGGCGCCGGCGCTGCGTGTCGGCACGCGCGAGATCGCCGTGCACGTCGACGCGTCCGTGCCGACCGAGACGACGATCCGCGCGTGGCTCGTGCCCGTCGGCC
>CAILON010000442.1 GCA_903835865.1 uncultured beta proteobacterium | reverse complement strand
GAAGTAAAAGCACGGGGAGGCAAGCTCTACGTTTTTGCTGATCAAGATACTCAGATTGTGAGTAGCGAAGGCATCAATGTCATTCGGCTACCTGAGCACTACGGCAATCTCTCGCCGATTTTGCACGTAGTGCCTCTTCAACTGCTGGCGTATCACACCGCCTGCGCACTCGGAACTGATGTGGATAAGCCCAGAAATTTAGCCAAGAGCGTCACAGTCGAGTAGTTTTTCTTGGGCTTGACTCTTACTCAGAGTTGTGAACAAAATTCGCTATAAAAATCAGTGTGTTACAAAGCTATGATTTGAAATCTGTGTTCAAATATCTCTTGTAAAAGAGGATATTTGTTGCAAGTCATGTTTTTTTCTAAAGCGCACCTTCTGTCACGACTTCATTTGCTTCTGCTGATTTCTGCAGGGCTGCTTTCTGCCTGCGCCGTCGGGCCAGACTTTAAGCAACCAGATCCCCCTAAAACCTCAAGCTATACAGAATCTCCACTTACGCAAAAACTCACCACAGCACCAGGTGTTCCAGGCGGCACAGAGCAAGAGTTTGTCGAGGGTGCAGATATCGAGGCGCAATGGTGGGAGCTCTATAAATCACCCGAACTAGACGTGCTCATTAAAAAAGCACTGCAACAAAATCCAAACCTTGGGGCTGCTGATGCTGCTCTGCGCGCTGCTCAAGAAAATGTGAATGCTCAAATTGGCGGTCAATACTTTCCAGCCATTGGTCTTGGCGGTGCCGCTAGTAGACAGCTGCAACCTTCAGCAATCTATGGTCTACCTTATGGTTCTGATACTTACAACTTGTATAACACTTCTGTAAATGTGACTTATAAGTTAGATGTCTTTGGTGGTGCACGTCGTGCTGTAGAAAGTGCAAGAGCTCAGGCTGAGATTGCACAGTTTCAATTGGAGGGAGCCTATCTGTCCCTAACAGCCAATATTGTTACTGGGGCCATTCGTGAAGCTGCATTGCGAGCTCAAATGCAAGCGACTGAAGAGATACTCAAGGCGCAGACAAATTTGGCAGATGTGACTGAAAAGCAATTGGCGATTGGTACAGTTTCTAAGGTGGATTTGACATCACAACTCACTTTGGTATCAAACTCTCAAGTTGACTTATTTAATTACGAAAGAAATTTGTCATTCGCCCGCAATCAATTAGCAGTCTTGGTTGGTGAATTACCAAGTAATGCCAACATTACCAAGTTTGATTTAAGTACCCTGAACCTGCCACAAAAACTACCCCTGTCCATTCCCTCAAGCCTTGTTCGCCAGCGACCAGACGTTCGTGCGGCTGAGGCGCAGCTTAAGTCAACCAATGCTTTGGTGGGCGTGGCGACTGCTAACTTATTGCCGCAATTTAATATCACCGGTGCGATTGGTTCCGCTGCTTTAACCAGTGCAGCCTTATTTGGCCCTAATGCAACCTTGTGGTCTATTGCTGGTGGCATTTTTCAGCCCCTCTTTCAGGGCGGTCAATTGCTAGCGCAGCGTCGTGGCGCAATTGCAAATTACGAACAAGCGGTTTACCAATATCAAGCGACTGTGCTGAAGGCTTTTCAGGAAGTAGCAGATTCCTTGCGTGCACTTGAGACTGGTTCGCAAGCTTTAAGGGCCGCCTCAGATGCTGAGCGTTATTCCTACGAAACATTAGACCTTGTTCAGCAACAGTACAAATTAGGTACCGCAAGTTACCTGGCAGTTCTGTACTACCAAAATCTATATCAAATAGCTAAAGTGAAATCGGTGTCTGCACAAGCAACCCGTTTTTCAGATACGGCAGCCCTATTTGCAGCACTCGGCGGCGGTTGGTGGAATCGTACCGGCCCTGCCTTTCAACCAAAAGACATAGCGAACAAAGATCAAAATGAAACTTCTGGAAAAAATTAAAACCAAGATTATTGCTGCCATTCTAGCCATATGGGCGTGGATGAAGCTGAAGACTGAAGAATGGAAGCTGCGCGATAAAGTGCTGGCCATTTGGACTAAAGCAAAGGCCTTTTGGGCGCGCATGGGGGAAAAATGGCGCAACACAAAAGCCTACCAAAAACTGATGGCAATGGAACCGCTGCCCCGTCGTATGACGATGATGTTGTGCGGCGTATTTCTCCTATTGGGTTTGATCTTCGGATTTAATCAACTGAAGACCTTCATGATTAAGCATTTCATTGCTGGCATGGGTCTCCCACCCGCAACGGTATCTACTATGGTGATCGCTACATCTGAGTGGCAGCCTAAGTTAACTAGCGTTGGTAATGTACGCGCATTCAGGGGCGTTGAGTTGAGTACTGAAGTAGCTGGATTGGTTGCCACTGTACCTATTAAGTCTGGACAAGACGTTAAAGAAGGCGAGCTGCTGATTAAATTAAATGATGCATCTGACCTTGCGCAATTAAATTCCCTAAAAGCTTTGGCTGATTTAGCTAAAGTGATTAATGAGCGAGATAGACAGCAGTTAGCAATTCAGGCAATTAGTAAAAACGTCTTTGATACCAGCGCTGCAGATGCAAAATCGAAGCAAGCTCAAGTAGAGCAACAAACTGCTTTAGTTGCGAAGAAAAATCTGAAAGCGCCATTTTCTGGTCGAGTGGGTATTGTTTCTATTAATCCAGGTCAATACGTTAATTCAGGGGATAAGCTGCTAACTTTGCAAACCTTGGATCCAATATTTGTGGATTTCAACTTACCGCAAAACAATGCAGAGCAAATTCAGGTTGGCCAAGTGGTTGAAGTCACTACTGATGCTTTTAAAGATGCGAGTTTTACTGGCAAGATCACTGCAGTCAGTCCCAAGGTCGATACCAATACTCGTAATATTCAAGTTGAAGCTCAGCTTGCCAATCCTGATAAGAAAATTCTTCCAGGAATGTTTGCCAATGTCAACATCAAGTTGGGTGAGCAGGTGAAGTTACTCACTTTGCCACAGACCTCTGTCACCTATAACCCATACGGTTCTACAGTCTTTTTAGCCAAGCCTACCGGCAAGAAAGATAAGCAGGGTAAAGATGCATTTGAAGCACAGCAAGTGTTTGTAACTACAGGATCTACCCGCGGAGATCAGGTAGCAATTTTGAAGGGTGTTGATGAAGGTGCAACCGTGGTTACCAGCGGACAGCTCAAGCTGAAGAATGGCACTCCTTTGATTATTAATAACACGGTGCAACCTGCAAATTCACCTAATCCAAAGCCTCAGGAATAAGTAGCAGATGAATTGGACTGACATATTCATTCGCAGACCAGTGCTCTCGCTGGTCGTGAGCGCGGTCATCTTGGTGTTTGGTTTGAAGGCGATTGGTTCTCTGCCGGTGAATCAGTATCCACAAACCCAAAATGCGATTGTTACCATCACTACCGCTTACTATGGCGCTGATCCGGAAACTATTGCGGGCTTTATTACGCAACCGCTGGAGGCCTCAATCGCCCAAGCCCAGGGTATCGATTACTTGTCTTCCACAAGTGTGAGTGGTCTCTCGACAATTATTGCTACTTTGAAATTGAATTACGACTCTAATGCGGCATTAACGCAAATTCAGACGCAAATTGGCGCTGTTAAAAATCAATTACCACCGCAAGCCCAGCAGCCGGTATTAACAGTCCAGGTTGGACAATCAACTGCTGCTATGTATATGGGTTTCTATAGCGATGAGATTCCCAATAATGCTATTACAGATTATTTACTGCGCGTAGTAAAGCCAAAATTGGACTCAGTTGAGGGAGTTCAAAACGCGGAAATCACAGGTGGTAGAAAGTTTGCCTTACGTGCCTGGTTAGACCGCGAAAAGATGGCAGGCCTAGGCGTTGGTGCGGATGATGTCTATAGTGCTATGTCAGCAAATAACTATTTGTCTGCAGTAGGTAGCACTAAAGGAGACATGGTTGCCGTCGATTTGGTTGCAGGTACTGACTTACATACGCTTGAAGAGTTCCGTAGGTTGGTGGTTAAAAAAGATGGTGTCAATCTGGTTTACCTCGACCAAGTGGCTAATGTCACCTTGGGCTCTGAGGATTACAACACCAATGTAGCCTTTAGCGGTAAGAAATCAGTCTTTATCGCCATCAAGGTTGCGCCTCAAGCAAATCTTTTGGACGTTGCACAGCGAGTCCGAGATATTGCTCCAGAGATACAGAAGCAGTTGCCGATTGGTATGACAGGTAAGGTCGTTTATGACTCAACCATGTTTATCACTAGCTCAATTGATGAGGTTGTAGCTACCTTATTAGAGGCTCTATTGATTGTTACGGTGGTGATCTATCTTTTCTTGGGTAGCTACCGTGCAGTTGCAGTGCCGGTGATTGCGATGCCGCTTTCATTAATTGGTACTTTCTTCTTGATGCAAGTTTTGGGTTACTCGATTAATTTATTAACCTTACTTGCTTTAGTCCTGGCGATTGGCTTGGTCGTTGACGATGCCATCATCGTGGTGGAAAACGTCGATCGCCATATGAAAGAGGGCAAGTCTCCTTTAGAGGCTTCATTAATTGCTGCACGAGAATTGGGAAGTCCGATTTTGGCAATGACTGTGGTATTGATTGCAGTCTATATTCCAATTGGCTTTCAGGGTGGTTTAACGGGTGCGCTTTTTACTGAATTTGCCTTTACTTTAGCCAGTGCGGTGGCGGTCTCGGGCGTGATTGCATTGACGCTTTCACCAATGATGTGCTCTCGTATCTTTACTGAAGAGCAAGAGGCATCGCCATTTGTACAAAAGATTGATCGGATCTTTGATAAGGTTCACCATAGCTATCAAAGTACCTTGCGGGATTTATTGAGTACCTGGCAAGTAATTATTGTGATGGGCGTGATCTTGTTGGGCGGAGTTGCCTATCTCTATGCAACAGCACGTGCAGAATTGGCGCCAACGGAAGACCAAGGCATTGTATTAATGCAAGCTTCTGGACCGCCAAACAGTACCGTGAATCAGATGCAATCTTATGCAGATCAGATTTATCAGATATCGAGCGTAGAACCTGAGTATGAGCAAATGTTCCAAATCACCAGCCCTACCAGCAGCTTTGGTGGCGTGCTACTAAAAGATTGGGGCGAGCGTAGTCGTAATGCCACCAAGTTCCAAGAGGACATGCAACAGAAGTGGAATTCGATCGCTGGCGCTCGGGTTGCTGCATTCCAGTTTCCGGCATTGCCTGGAGCGCAAGGCCTGCCGGTGCAGGTGGTAATTAACACTACTGAGTCATACGATCAGCTAAATGAAGTTTCATTAGCTGTTCTAGATAAAGCACGTCGTAGCGGAAACTTTTTCTTTGTGGATTCAGATCTCAAAATTGATAAGCCACAAGATGTATTGGTCATTGATCGCGAAAAAGTGGCGGCTTTAGGTATGACCCAGCAGCAGGTAGGCTCGGCACTTTCAGCTGCTCTGGGTGGCGGGTATGTAAATTACTTCTCCGTCTCTGGCCGTTCCTATAAGGTGATCCCGCAAGTGAAGCAAGTAGATCGCTTAAATCCAGATCAGATTTTGGATTACTACATCCGTACACCTAGTGGCGCAATGATTCAGGCGCGTACTATCGCTAGCATTAAGCAGAAAGTGGTTCCACAATCGATTAACCACTTTCAGCAATTAAATTCTGCAACGATTTCCGGTGTGAGCACCCCATTTATTTCTCAGGCAGATGTGTTGGAGTTCATGCGTCAAACTTTGAAAGAGGTAGCGCCCAATGGCTACACCATGGACTATGCAGGCCCATCACGCCAGTTCATGGCGGAATCCGGCGGCTTCTTGGTGACAATGTTCTTTGCGATTTTGATTGTGTTCTTAGTGCTGGCCGCTCAATTTAATAGTTTCCGAGACCCCATTGTGATTTTGGTGTCGGTTCCACTGGCGTTGTTTGGAGCCCTCATCTTTATTAATCTGGGCTTTACTACTCTGAACGTGTATACCCAGGTTGGTTTAGTGACGCTGATGGGCTTAATTAGTAAGCATGGCATCTTGATTGTGGAATTTGCCAACGAATTGCAAGAGGCGGGGCGTAGCAAGTTAGACGCCATTATTGAAGCCAGTAGCGTTCGTCTAAGGCCTATTTTGATGACCACTGCAGCGATGGTGCTGGGTGTTTTACCTTTGGTGATTGCTTCAGGTGCGGGTGCGGCAGGTCGTCAATCTATGGGGATTGTGATCTTTACCGGCTTATCCATCGGCACACTGTTTACTTTGTTCGTGGTTCCAGCGATGTATCTACTGATGGGTGCTGACCACCACCAAAATAAATTTAAGCAACAGTAAAAACGGGCTACTTAATAATATTGAGTTGTTTCTCGGCAATATTATTAAAGTCCGTTTCTGTTTCCAGGCGCTTTAACCAAGCATCTACATTTTTTAAGCTTGGACGTGGGCCAGTTTTTTCTGGAAAAGTTTCATTTAACAAGATCCAGCGACTAACACAAAGGCCGAGAGCAATATCACCAATATTAAATTTCTGGCCCGAGCAATAAGTTTGATTTGCTAGGGTGGTATCGAGCAAACTCAATAAATTGTTGGCATCCTCATAACCCTTTTTAATTGCTTGGTAGTTGCGTTCATTCTCAGGTGCACGAGTTAAGCCTAAAAACGGTGTGCGCAGGGTAGGCCATAAGGAACCCACTTGCCAATCCAACCATTTTTCTGAGTTGTATTGACTCGCAATATCATTTGGAAAGCGCTCATTCTTATCGTACTGGCGGATGAGGTAGCGCATGATGGTATTGGATTCCCAAAGCACAATAGTGCCATCCTCTAAGGTGGGCACCAAGCCATTGGGGTTGAGTTTTAAAAACTCAGGCGTCCGATTTACGCCAAAGTGAAGGCCCGCATCAATACGCTCGAAGTCTTTGCCTTCTTCAAGTCCAAGTTCTGCAAGACACCACAATACTTTTTGTACATTGATGGAACTTTTACGACCCCATAGACGTAGCATGACTTCCCTTTTTTATTTGAACTTTAAATAACTGATTTAATTTCAGTTACATCAAGCCCAACAAATTTACTGCGCGCAAAAATGAGCGGCTCTTTGTCGGGATGATTTTTTAAATTGAGTACCTTGGCAACAATGATGTTGTGGTCTCCGCCAATGTGAACTGAAACAGTTTCACATTCGTAATAGGCAACGCAAGCATCAATTTGGCAAAGACCGCTATTGGCGACTTGGTGAGAAATGCCCTCAAATTGATCTATTTTGACAGTAGCAAAGTGCATTGCTAGGTCCTCTTGAGAGCGCTCGAGCACGTGAATG
>CAILON010000441.1 GCA_903835865.1 uncultured beta proteobacterium | reverse complement strand
CTCCTTCGCCTTGGTAGCGCAAAACGGTAACATTTACTACGGTCTCTGGTATCCAATCATCATCGCTGCGATGACATTGGTAATCGGCACACTGTTTGTAAAAGAAACTAAAGATGTAGATATCTATGCACGTGACTAAGCTTCTTTAGTCTGTATCAAATAAGAAACCCGATCAGAAATGGTCGGGTTTTTTTATTCCCAAAAATCTTGTTGATTGCGGCGCCCTAGAAGGTTTTGGTTTTGCCTAGCAATGGAGGTCTCTCTTGCTCCAGGGATCACTGCGATGGCAGCCCCTGCAGCCAGTAGGCCGGTTTGATTCACTCGGAGATACCAGCCAGAAAAGCCGGACTGCAGCATGGCCTTTGCTGCGCCTTTGTATTTCATCCTGGCATTGAACTTAAAGCAGGGTTCACGTAGCTTGACAACTGAGAATTCCAGATCACCAATGCGCAATACATCGCCGACAAATATGTCGGTTTCTAGTAAGCCCTCAATTGTGAAGTTTTCACCAAAGGCCCCATGCTGGAGGTCGACCGGTTGTTTGGTTTCACGGGTGAGTAAGGTATTCCAAAACGCATAGTGTTCTGCTGGATAAACGTAGATCGCTTTTTCAATACCACCATGAACACTCAGATCAGCCTGTTCATCACCCTTTACCCCAAGCTTGGTAATTTCTATCGGTGTGGGTGTTTGCAAATCACTCACCGCGGTTTTGACAATCGCCGAAGCAACCGATTTGTAATCAGGGTGATGATTGCCAAATAAGGGCACAACTTTACCGCTAGAAATAGATAAAAGCCTCATGATCTGAGCTTAGATTAATGAACAGCAATAAAAATTACTTGCTCCATTTAGCTTCCATGGCCTGAATTTTGTCTGGACCTAATTCTGCGAGGTATTTATTAAAGTCATCTCTAATGGGGGAGCCTTTTACAAATGCAAAGCCCAATTTATCAGCGTAGGGAATTTGATAACTGCTGGTCAAAGGCATCTTCATCTTGTTGACATAGGTGAGTAGCATGGAGCTATCCACGAAAACCAGATCAAGATTACCGTTATTGAGGTCAGTTAAAGCCTCGCTCATAGATGGGTAGAGTTTGACTTTATCAATGGGATAAATTCCTGTGGGTACCCATTCTTTTTCGATGTAACCCATGAAAACGGCGCCTGTAGGGAAGCCAATTGAGTATTTTTTAATTTGTGATAAATCAGTGATGCGAATATTGCGCTTAGTCAGACTGACTAAGTCCCAGCCGTTTTGTACGTAGGGGTTAGAGAACTCCATGACCTCTAGGCGTTTTGGAGTGATCGAAATTCCGGAGAAAGCAACATCTGCTTGCCCGCTAGCCACAGCTCCAAGCATGCCTTGGAAGTCATAAGCTTTTAAGCTGTAGGTATAGCCCCGCGATTCACAAAATCCTTTAAAGATTTCTATATCAACACCAACCACTTGACCATTTTCTTCAAAGGTAAATGGTGGAATAGAAGGCGATATAGCGGCCTGCAAAACTTTGGATGTTTTGTTGTCTGACTTAGAGCAGCCAATTGAAAATAAGCTTAGTAAAACGCAAGCACTCAGAATGAGTGTTTTTGTGAATGACGATGAGAACTTGACCATATTGGATTTCACTAAAAGAACGACATTAGGATAAGTGGAAGCTGACTGCTAAGATCACATCATAAATCGAAGAGAGTGAGCTATGCGTTTTTATATAGTAGTGATGTTGGGACTTCTTTGTATGCTGAGTGGGCAGTCAGCATTCGCCAAATGGGATGAGGAGCGCGATCGTTCTGGTGGCGGGAATCAGGATCTGGTCTACTACTCGAAAACAAATACAGAAGGCCAGAAATTAGTCCTGGATAAATATGTGAAGCGGCTGATTTTTATTCAGCAAGACCGTTTGCATAAACGCACTATCAAGCAAATCAAAATTGATGGGGTCCCAGTAGATGTGATGAGCGACCCCTTTTCGCATTACCCTGAACAAACAGCCATTACCTTTGAAAACAAGGATGAGGTGCTCAAAAAGCTATTTTTAGCCAAGAAAATAGAGATTGAGGTTCGTTATGGGCGGGATCAGGGGCTTGCTGTTTTTCAGATTAAGTAGTCAAAGGCAGTCTATTGAGACAGACAGACGCCTATCATTTATAATTTCCAGTTCGGCGATTTAGCT
>CAILON010000440.1 GCA_903835865.1 uncultured beta proteobacterium | reverse complement strand
CTTTATGCCGACAAGGCGCCGAAGAGCGTGGCCAACTTTCTGCAGTATGTTCAGGACGGCTTCTACAACGGGACAGTGTTCCATCGTGTGATCGACGGCTTCATGATTCAGGGTGGCGGCTTTACTGCTGACCTCAGCCAAAAACCAACCGATGCGCCTGTTGTCTCTGAGGCGCAAAATGGTCTCAAGAACAATACGTATACGATTGCTATGGCACGTACTTCCGATCCAGACTCTGCTACCGCCCAATTCTTTATCAACGTGAAAGACAATCAAGCGTTAGATTATCCAAATGCCATGGGCAATGGTTACACCGTTTTTGGAAAAGTAATTTCTGGAACACAAACTATCGATGCCATTCGTAAAGTACAAACGATGGTTGCTAATGTACCTCGTATGGGCCGTATGGCTGATGTACCTGCCAAAACGGTTACGATCGAATCCGCGACTATTCTGAAATAAAGCATACCTAGGCTAGCTGCGATGATCCTGCTCGACGATGCACAAAGCAGCGCAGCTAAGCCATCCAGTCGCTTTTATGATTCACCTCTGCGCTCATGGTGCGTCCTTCCTAGTGGAAACATTAGTGAAGATCAGCGCGCAGTAGACTGCTGTTTACTAGAAATCACTAAGGCCCTTAGTGAAGGGAAGTTTGTTGTAGCTGCCTTCGCCTATGAGCTTGGCAGATTGATGCATCAATTATCTCAGCGAGAAATTTCGCAGGTCCACCCCCTCATTGAAGCTTGGTCTTTTGAAAGCCATCAAACACTCTCAAAAGATGAAGTAGATACATTCTTGGCGCAGCAATTAAAAAGCCTTGGTGATGGGGAAAATATTTCTGGCGTAATCGACGTAGCTGAATCCATCACCCCTGTACAGTTTAAAAAGGATATCGACTGCATTCAGGAATATATTCGCAATGGTGATACGTATCAGATTAATCACACCTTCCGAATTACAGGCAAAACCTACGGCTCACCTTTAGCGCTCTACAGCAGACTTCGGGAGCGTCAGCCTGGTAGGTTTGGTGCTTTTATTGAGCAAAAGAATAGCGATAGTAATCATTACCTACTCTCTCAATCCCCTGAACTATTTATTCAAAAGCAAGGCAATATTCTCAAAGCAATGCCGATGAAAGGTACTGCAAATGCATTGTGTACTGGTGCAAGGGCACTTTCAGAGGATCCTAAAAATCAAGCTGAAAATGTCATGATCGTAGATCTTCTGCGTAATGATTTAAGTCGCATCTCCCTGCCGGGGACCGTTACAGTCCCAAATCTTTTTGAAGTGGCAAGGCATGGTGATGTTCTGCAAATGACATCAACCGTTCAAGGGCAGATTAAACCCAGCATCACCTTGGCAGAAATTCTGCAAGCTGTTTTTCCCTGTGGGTCCGTCACTGGGGCACCTAAGAAACGCAGTATGCAAATTATTCAAGAGCTCGAGGCTCAAGACCGTGGATATTATTGTGGTGCGCTTGGCTGGCTTGACCCTAATGGTGACTTTGCTTTTAGCGTACCCATTCGTACGATCGAAATTGAAGAAGATCCCGTCTCCCATAACAACACTTTTACATTAGGTATTGGTGCAGGCATCACGATTGACTCGATTGCCGATCAAGAATGGGAAGAGTGCCGCATTAAGTCTGCTTTTTTAATAGGGCTCCCCAGTGCCGTCGGCTTATTTGAAACGATTGCCGTAAAGCAAGCGAGCCCTCAAGGTTTATCAGCGCACCTGAATCGCATGCAATCTTCAGCAAGATCCTTAGGCATTCCATTTAGCAGAGATCTTGCAAATAGTTGTGTTTTAGATGCTTGCGCCGGTCTTGATCCCAATCAATCCTATCGACTGAGATTAGACCTTTCTACGGATGGAAACTACATTTGCTCCGCTGGTCTGCTTGATAAACTCAATGAATCCGTAAAATTATTCTGGGCAAAGGATATTTTGCAAGGTGACTGCATCATGTTCTCAGGCGACCCCCTACTTCGACACAAAGTCAGTAAGCGTGGCTTATATGATCAAGCTTGGCAAAAATCCCTTGAGCTAGGTGGCTTTGATGCTTTATTTATCAATGAACAAGGTTTGGTCACTGAAGGCGGCAGAAGTAGCGTCTTCATCAGGCCCACAGGTAGCACGCAATGGTTAACGCCACCCCTTTCTGCTGGGTTGCTTCCGGGGGTCATGCGAGCTACCCTTCTTGCCGACCCTCACATGAATGCCCGTGAAGCCAACCTGACTATTCAAGATGTTTCAATGGCGGATGAGATTATTCTTACCAATGCCCTTCGCGGAGCGATCAAGGCTCATTTTTAGAAAGCTGTCATGAAGTTTTGCCCTAACTGCGCTAATACCCTCTCCTTAAAAATTCCGGTAGATGATTCTCGTGAGCGCTATGTTTGCGATGCCTGTGGCAGCATTCATTATCAAAACCCCCGAAATGTGGTGGGCACTATTCCCATGTATGGCAAGCAAGTCTTACTCTGTCGCCGTGCCATTGCCCCTCGCCATGGTTACTGGACCCTGCCTGCTGGTTTTATGGAGCTTGGCGAAAGTACTAGCGCTGGGGCAGCTCGAGAGACCCTCGAGGAGGCTGGAGCAATAGTAGACATCGGCCCGCTTTACTCCTTACTGAATGTTCCCCATGCAGAACAGGTGCATCTTTTTTATTTGGCGAACATGAGTAAGCTTGAATTTTCTGCAGGTGAAGAGAGTCTGGAAGTAGCCCTCTTTCATGAACATGAAATTCCATGGGATGAATTGGCCTTTCCAACAGTCAAGCAAACTTTAGAATGGTTTTTTGCGGATCGTGCTGCTGGGCTTTTTGATGAGGGCAAAGAATTTCATGTTCGTAGCCGTGATGTCCTGATTTCTGAAAAGATTTAATGAACGCGCGATGAGTCAGATTACTTGGCTAGGTCCACAAGACCCCTTTCCAAACCCGCTGACTCAAGCTGACCTTGACCCCAGCGTTCCAGGTTTAATTGCTGTAAGCGAAGGTATTTATCCAGGTCAATTAGCGCGAGCTTATCAAACAGGAATATTTCCATGGTATTCAGATAATCAGCCTGTATTGTGGTGGTCTCCAGATCCCCGCATGGTATTAGATCCAGCAAACTTTAAGTGCAGTGACTCACTTAAGAAGCACTTACGTCATTTTTGCCATGATCCCGATTCAGAAATACTGGTAGATGCTGACTTCTGTGGCGTAGTTCGAGCCTGCGCTACCAGCAAACGCAAAGATCAGGATGGCACGTGGATTACCCATGAAATCATGGATGCCTATACCGCCCTTCATGACCAAGGCCATGCCCACAGTATTTCCGTTATACATCAAGGACAGCTCATCGGCGGGCTCTACTGTGTTGCTTTTGAAGCGATGGTGTTTGGTGAGTCTATGTTCAGCTATGAAACCAATGCCTCTAAACTTGCTTTAGCAGCCTTAAGCGCTTGGTGCTTGCAAAATCAAGTTGGGATGATTGATTGCCAGCAAGAGACCGCACATCTTCGCTCGCTAGGGGCAGCGCCCATCCCTCGTACCCAGTTTCTTGAAAAACTGCAAACATCTTTAAATCAATCTAATATTGAGAGACCTTGGACTTTTAATAAAAATATCTTAGCTCACTGGATATGACCCAGCTCAAAGAACTACCCCTGACCGCGCTGCAGTTTTATGCCACTGCTCCCTACGAATGTAGCTATCTACCTAATCGGATGGCACGTTCACAGGTAGCAACCCCTTCACATCTGATTCATGCGGATGTTTATGGCGAACTACTGAATGCTGGATTTCGTAGAAGTGGTCTTTATACCTATCGCCCTTACTGTGATGCTTGTAGAGCATGCATTGCTACACGTATTTTGGTAAATCAATTTATTCCAACTCGCAGTCAACGGCGGGCCCAAAAAAAACATGTGGGATTGGAAGTACATGTACTCAACCTTGGTTATAAGGATGAGCATTACCAACTCTATCAACGCTATCAAAATGATAGGCACGCCGGTGGAGAAATGGATCGCGATGATCAAGATCAATATATGCAGTTTTTATTGCAAAGCCGAGTGAACTCACGCATTGTGGAATTTCGGGATGGCCCTCATGACCCTCACCCCGGTCGCTTACGTATGGTCAGCATGATTGACATACTAGAGCAAGGCATTTCTTCGGTGTACACCTTCTTTGATACCAGCAGTAGCAACGCAAGCTATGGCAGTTACAGCATTCTTTGGCAAATACAGCAATGCCTAGAGCTCAAACTACCCTATCTCTATCTTGGCTACTACATTCAAGAGAGTGAAAAGATGTCTTATAAGGCAAAATATCAACCCATGGAGGGACTGATTGATGACCACTGGCAATTGCTGTCTGGTTCATAATATCTACCCATGATTGATAGTTATTCTTTTTTGCGCCCTTGGCTTTTTTGCCTTGATCCCGAGAAAGCTCACGATCTCACGCTGAGTAATTTAGATCGAGCACAGCGTTGGGGCCTTTTACAACGCTTCATCACCAAGCCTGTTGCTGATCCCCATACTCTTTGCGGCATTCAATTCCCCAATCCTGTAGGCCTTGCGGCAGGACTTGATAAGGATGGCAAACACATTGATGCCTTAGCCGCATTAGGTTTTGGCTTTTTAGAAATTGGTACGGTGACACCGCGCCCACAACCGGGCAACCCCAAACCTCGGTTATTTCGACTACCCGAACATCAGGCGATTATCAATCGCATGGGCTTTAATAATTTAGGTATCGATCACTTACTTGCACAAACCCAACACAGTGCTTATGACGGTATTTTGGGGATTAATATCGGCAAGAACTTCGACACACCTATTGAAAACGCAACCGAGGATTATTTAATCGGTTTGCGTAAAGCCTATGCCTCGGCCAGTTACATCACGATTAACATTTCCTCGCCAAACACGAAAAATTTACGGCAATTACAACAAGGTGATTCAGTCGCGAGTCTAATAGCTACGTT
>CAILON010000439.1 GCA_903835865.1 uncultured beta proteobacterium | reverse complement strand
CTGAATGGGACCTGTGTCATAAAGTAATTTTCTATTTTTGGTTTCTATTAATACCGCGGTGCCTTGGCCAATATCAAAAACGGTGGCCGTAAATTCTCCATGGGAGATAGCTCTGCGTGAAAAAATACCACTCAATGGAGTTAGCATTGCTATAGAGAAACACAAGGCTAAGAGCCTTAAGCGCCAACTATCACATACTGCCCCTGGCCTCATGACATAAATAATTCCAACGCTAGAAAGTAATAGCGCCCACCACTCTGGCTGGCGCAACCAAATTACCGACCATTTCCAACCCGCCATCCAATGCAGTAATTGCGCAAGATATTCCATTGAGGCATGTGCAGGCAGTAAGAGCCAGCGCCCTATAAAGTCAGGCAATAAAGCGCCGGCAATTGCCAATGGGGTCACCACATAACTCACTAGTGGAATGGCAAAAGCATTGGCTAAAGGCGATACTAGTGATGTCTGATAAAACCAATACAAGGTGAGCGGCAATAAAGCAAGAGTAACAACCGTTTGTACTCGACATGCCTCATGTAAAGCCCTTTTTAACCTCTGTACCCATTGCACTTCCAACTCTTTACCAGTAGGTATACCCAATAAACCTACTGAATTTCCCATCCCATACAAAATAGCGGCAACTGCACCAAACGATAACCAGAAGCCAGGTGTATATGGTGCCATCGGGTCAATCAGTAATACAAAAAATAAAGCCCACCACCAAATATCAAAAGATCTTGGATTTCTGCCTGTCCATAATGCGAACGCAACAACGCCAACCATATACATCGTTCTTTGTGCCGGTATCTGAAAGCCTGCTAACCATGCATAGATAAATGCAGTCAAAAAGCCCGATATTGCCGCAAGCTTACTAACCGGAATAAGTAAAGGCAATGAACGCCTACGCCAAATCCATGCTGCAAGTGCAGCGCCTACCCCGGCTAGCATCGTGACATGCAAGCCCGATATAGAAATCAGGTGCCCAATGCCAGTGGCATTAAATACACGCCAATCATCTTGGTCAATCGCATTTTGATCCCCCATGACCAAGGCAATAATGACGCCAGAATACCTGGCATCTGCTGGGAGCATTCTCAATATCTTCTTGCGCAAGCTCCAGCGGGCCAACTCCATGCGCAGCTCAAACTCTGTAATACCAATGTCAGAGGCAAGCAATAATTGCCCGCTTTTTACTGACCCACTAGCACCAAAGTCTTGATGAAAAGACCAGCGCTCAAAATCAAATGTATACGGGTTAAGAGTTCCATATGGTCTCTTTAGTTTGACCTTAAAACGCCAGCGCTGTCCCGGAATCACTTCTGGAATATCTTGAGGATTTCTCCAGGCAGGCTGCCAACTCAGATAAATTTTTTTAGGAAATTGAGCTAAGTCTTGCTTTCCCAATAAAGCCTTATCCACAGCAAATGCAAACTTGGCACCATCTAGCTTACTTTGCGGTAATGCTGCTACTCGCCCTTCTATGGCTAAGTCTTTACCTTCCAAATCTTCTGCGAGGATATTGCTGAGACGATTTTCTGCATAGTATGCGTTCCATGCAAAGCCAAAAGTAAACGCCAAAATAATTGATGCCATTTGAAACGGCCATCTACTGTTTTGCCTGGTCAATAAGAATGGGATAGAAAGAATTGTGGCGCCCACACTGATGGGAAGCCATTGAGTCGGCAATTGCGGCAAAAAGAGAAGGAGTGATCCCCCGGCAATAAATGCCGTAATAGCCATGCGCACGTTGTTAAGAAGCTATTTGAAGCGCGGGATTAGTGGCGCAGAGTGCTGACCAGCGAGGCAACACTTGCATAGCATTGCGCCATGCAGCATTAGCAAATTCCAATTCCTCTATTCCCCGAATATGGGCTAACTCATGAGCAATACGCGGCAGAAAGGCGGGCTCATTAAAAGCAATATCCTCAGACCTTAACCATGCGGGCGGAATATCTGGCGAATCAGTTTCAGTAACAATACTTTCTATCGGCAATTCTTTTAAAAGTCTTCGGATTTGTAATGCGCGCTCATAGGTGGCGGCTCCACCAAAACCCAATTTAAATCCAAGGGCGATAAATTGTTCAGCCTGCTGCATGCTGCCATTAAAGGCATGAGCGATACCTCCAGGAATTTTTCGCCTACGCAAAGCTTTCAAAATAGCATCTTGAGAACGTCGAACGTGCAAAATGACTGGCAGTTGATATTTCTCAGCCAAATCCAATTGGGCGTTGAAAAAGAAGTCTTGCTGATGAAGATCTAAATCCTCCACAAAATAATCCAGTCCAATCTCACCAACTCCAACAAAACGCGGATCGGATAAAGATTCGATGATGTGCTGCTCAACGATATCTACATCGCTCTCTTTAGCTTGAATAATGTAAATCGGATGAATACCAAGGGTATAGACCAAACCGGGCATTTGCGTGCCAAATTGGTGGACAAGTTCTTTTACTGGAAGGCAATCTGCCGCTCTTACGGTAGGCACAAGCAAGGCCTGAACATTTTTGCTGATTGCGGCATCAACCACTGCTGCTAGCCTGCTAGCAAACTCCGGGGCATCAAGATGACAATGGGTATCAATCCAAATAGGCTGCATGAATTAATAACACATTGAGAAAATGTGTTTAGTACTCCACGCTCTAAATGCAAAATTCGATCACAACGTTTAGCGCGCAAAGAATCATGTGTAACGATGACAAATGCAGTGCCTTGATCCCGCGCAATATCGAGCATGAGATCAAAAACACCGTCAGCTGTCTCGGTATCCAAATTACCAGTAGGCTCATCCGCTAAAACGCATGCAGGATTACCCACCAGGGCCCGCGCGACAGCAACACGTTGGCGCTCGCCCCCTGAAAGTTCCCCTGGGGTGTGCAACTCGCGAGCAGCTAAGCCGACCGCTTTAAGCATCTTGCTCGCACGCTCCATAGACTCGTCATTACTTAAGCCACGAATACGAAGTGGTAAGGCCACATTTTCAGCGGCGCTAAATTCATCCAAGAGATGATGAAATTGGTAAATAAATCCTAGACTGTGATTGCGCAACCGGTCTAGTTTATTGACCGACAAATGATTCAAATTCGAGCCCGCCAAAATCACTGAGCCTAAGCTTGGACTATCTAAGCCACCCAATAAATGTAATAAGGTGCTTTTGCCAGAGCCAGAAGAGCCCACAATGGCTACTTTTTCCGAAGGCATGACATCTAAATCAATAGATTTAAGAACCTCCACAGCTGTAGGACCTTGTCCATAGGTCTTCGCCAAATCTCTTGCTACCAATACAGCTTGATTACTCATATCGAAGTGCCTCCGCTGGTTGTACCTTCGCAGCACGTCGACTTGGATATAGCGTAGCCAATACAGAAAGGCCGAAAGCCATTAATCCAACTGTGACAACATCTGAGAGCCTGACATCCGATGGAAGCTCGCTAATCAAATACACCTCACGCGGCAAAAAGCGTACACGGAAGATTGCTTCTATCGCGGGAACAATGACATCAATATTTAAAGCAATTAATAAACCCAAACCAACACCAGCCAGTGAACCCAGTAAGCCAATTGCCAATCCCTGAATCAAAAAGATTCTCTGAATGAGTCCTGGGCTCGCACCCATGGTTCGTAAAATGGCAATATCTGCCTGTTTCTCATTCACGGTCATCACCAATGTTGACACTAAATTAAATGCTGCCACTGCAATGATCAAAGTCAGAATGATGAACATCATTTTCTTTTCTGTTTGAACTGCGGCGAACCAATTTCGATTGGATCGTGACCAATCTGTTATCCACAAAGCCTGAGGCACAACCGAGGCCAGTTCAGCCGCTACTTCTGGTGCACGTTGCATATCGTCGACCTTAACCCGCAACCCCGATGGATCATGTAGCCTCAATAAAGCAGCAGCATCTTTCCAGTGCATGATGGCCAAAGAGCTGTCATATTCATAGTGGCCGCTATCCACAATACCTACTACTGTTAAGGTACGCATCCTGGGCATCGCACCCGCTGGAGTTAAATCAGTTTCTGGAACAATTAAATTAATTCGATCCCCTACTCGAGCGCCAACAATTGATGCTAGTTGTGCTCCTAGTGCCACACCGAAACTTCCAGGCTTGAGATCATCAATATTGCCCGCGGAAAATTGCTTAGGTAAATCAGAGACCTTACCTTCTTCGGCGGGAGAGATGCCACGTATGGCAACGCCACGCATCATATTGTCTCGACTGATTAAGCCCTGCGAGCTCACCATCGGTGCAACACCTAGTACATGAGCTTGTCCTGCAACCTCCAGAGCCAGCGGTTCCCAATTTGCCAATCCGTCAGGCGCAGTAATTTCGACATGAGAGAGAACCGAAAGCATGCGATCTCGCACTTCCTTCTGAAAACCATTCATCACGGAGAGTACGACGATTAATGCCGCAACCCCTAGAGCAATGCCTGCCGTCGATATTCCAGAGATAAAAGAAAGAAAGCCATCACGCTTGCCAACCGTCTTACGACGCTTGGATCGGGTATAGCGCAGGCCAATTTCTAGCTCAATAGGAAGTCTCAACATAGCCACAGTTTAGTGAATCTGGCGGGCATACTGATGGAATACTGAATTGCCACCTAAAATCAGGGGAATGACTGCCAATATGACCCACGAAAAGCGCTTTACCCTGATGCTCTCCGGGGAGGATGCAATAGAGCT
>CAILON010000438.1 GCA_903835865.1 uncultured beta proteobacterium | reverse complement strand
CGTTAGATTCTCAACATCACTAATTGCATAAATCTTATTGAGGATTTTCTCTTCATCCATAAAGTATGAAAAATGCCAGCCTCCGTTCCCAATATGGGGTAGATCATTTTTCCCGCTTCTGAACTTATGGGGTAGATATTTTCTAAACGTGCTCAAAGTAGTAATTACAGACCCGTAGAATTTCTCGTGGGGTGCGGCATTATTGAGGTTGTAATAGTAAAAGGTTTGATCAAGGCTATACGCGTGCGGCACTGAGGTGCTTAAGTTGGTTATTTGCAGGGCTCTAATACTATCTGCGATAGCCTTCTCGCTGGGGAACTCATCCAAATCACTAAATATCACAATGTCATCGGGGCCGAACTGTTTTAGGGGTATTAATGTCGAGTTTCTTTGGGCGTCTTGAATTTTCCAAAGAAAGCGGTTTTTACGATTACGGTACTTGAATTTTTTGAATACCCAAGAAAACGAATTTAGATTGAGATATTCACGGTGATAAATGATCTTATCTGCATAAGGCAGGCTATTAATAAGCTCTTCGCTTAATAAGAAGTCCTTACGTTTTCCCGAGAAATCTACATTTGCCTCCGAAATAACAAAGCAGTCAACAATCTCACCCAAATACTCTAGACGCGCTTTGAGAAGATCAAGCTCGTTATAAAACAAAAACACATCTAAAAGCTTCGACTTCATTCTTATCGTTTTCTATTTCGCTTTATTTGGATAAATTTGAGGGGGCAGTGAAAATCGTACCTCATCTCCGTCTTTTAGGTAAGCCTGCTCTAGGTGGAGTGCTAGGCCTGGAATACTGATGCCGAGGTATCTTCTGGGCTTCGACCAAAACTGTAGCCGACGAGGAATTTGCTTAATATGCCTAGATTTAGCCATCATCGCTTGTTTGGTAATCACGCAAAAATTATCGAAATCAAAATCTTTTTTCGCCGTCTTAGTAATCGACCAAATATCAGCATCTTCCTTTAAGGTCTTGCCACTCACTGCAAAAGTCATGGTCGTTGAATTTGTAGTACGCCACCAATGTGTCGGGCCCTCTACAACCTCGGTACTCTCGGAAAACTTATTCCGTTTGGCATAGGGGTTTGCCGGAACGCCACTCAATTTATATTTGTCGGGGTGATCATAAAGAGTTACATAATCAAAATAACGTAAGCCCTCTTCAAGAGCCTCAGGTGCCCCAGGTAGATGTATGTAGTCATCCTCAATAAAGTAGAAGATGTCATCATCCTTAGCTGTATTGAGTGCCATTTCATAAAGCTTCCAGAATGATCCTGGGTTGCCCAGCTTAGTCTCAAGGAGCTGATCAAAATGATGATTACTCTTTAGGTGCGTAATTAAAGCTTCATCACAATTATCGGCTACACAAATGAATTCCCAGTCTTTAAAAGTAGCGGTAAGATTTTTTAAAGAATCGAATTTATTAATCCCACCTACTTTTACTTTTGGGTAACCCTTACTACTAATTCTGAATAGGACAATTTTTCGCATGTATTTTCCTATTCTTTAAATAAATTCGGGCTCTTTATTAGGATAGCCAGTTGTTGCTTCCAAATAGTTTTGGTGAAGTTTTGGTGTAAATAACTACCGTGTTTGTAGCTTGCTCTTGTGTAATTATGATGCCTCATCCATGCATAAACTCTTTTTTCAAAAAGTTCCCCACCATAAGCAGGGTATCTTTCGGCATCTGGATGTGAACATTCATAAATCGGTGCTCTAAAATCAGCGGTCCGGATTAGATACATTTGATCTGAAAATCCATTCCCATAAAAATTGGTCTCATCCATCCGCTCAGATTCTTTTTTGGCTTCTTTATATCTCTTATTCCATGTCAGATTAAAGACTTTTACTTGAGCTTGAGTTTCCAGAGTTTGGACGCCCTCCATCAGCCACTTCTGGTTTGTTCGGGGGGCAACAATAGAGTCACTAGAAAAATGCAGTAAATATTGGGTTTTGGTGAGATAGATCGAAACTAATTCCGCTATCGAGTAGTAATAGCCTTTACCTAACTTTTCCTTACTAAGAGAGAAGAAATTCAAAGCTTCATCCGCATATTCGGCTACGTTAACATAATGGGTGATCGTTCCATTAGAAACTAGGCGATCAGCTGCATTTTTGACGGCATTTAAATCGTTCACATTGTTGATGTAAAGGATCTTCTCCTCAAAGGGATGGCTACATCT
>CAILON010000437.1 GCA_903835865.1 uncultured beta proteobacterium | reverse complement strand
TGGGTTTAGTGGTTCTCAATAAAACCCAATTAATGACACGCGATACCCCATTGTCCTTCAGAACGCGCGCAATTTCATCTAAGGTGGAACCGCTGGTCATGACGTCGTCAAAAATAATGACTGATTTATTCTGCAAGAGGCAAATAGAATTTTGATCGAGATAAAAGGTGTCGCGTATTTTGGATTGGCGCATATTCAAAGAGCTTCCCGCTTGCTGTTCAATGCGATGGTGCCGCTTTAATATATGGGGCAGCCTCTGAATCTCAGGGCCCCAGCGTATACGCCGTGCTAATTCCCAGCTTTGATTAAATCCACGCATACAGAGTTTTTCCGAGCTGAGTGGTACGGGGAGTAAATAATTTCCCTGAGCATTCTTGAGCTGCTCGAACATGATCTCATTCCATGTATTGGCTAGGCCATGGGCAAAGGCAATGCGTTTTTGATACTTCAGTTGGTGCAGGGCATTTTGTAAAACGCCATCGTAGCGATCTAGACAAATGGTTTCATCAAAATAAGGTGGGTTTTTGAGGCAGGACTCGCATCGCTTCTCAAGCATTTCTGATTGCCTAAGAGGGAGGCCGCATTGATAGCAACATTCGTAATTACAAAGCGCATTCTCTTGTAGGGATTGCTTGCAGTTTTTACATACACAGTCTTCCTGAAACTGATCACAAATAATGCAGGCTGTTGGAAGTAGCTGCGCACAAATAGATTGAAAGATATTCTCTAGAAATTGCATGGGGCGCTGAGTATACTGAGCCAATGACCCAACCACTCAGATGGCTACAGGAAGAAATTGCAGATCGCATGCTGCAAAAATTAGATATTGTGAAGTTGGAAGTCAGGGATGTCTTACTCATTCCAGAATTTCCAGGACGTTATTTTTCTGCATTCAAAAAGCGATTTCCGGGCGCTCGAATTTATGGCGTTTATGAAGGCGACCCTACTGGGATAGAGGCATTACGTTTTAAGGCGCTACAGCTTTGGCGCCGCTTATTTCGAGGTGGTCCTAGCAGTTCTTTAGCTGTTTATCTCAAATCTGGCAAATTAGACCTTCCGGATAATTCAGTCGATTTAATTTTTAGTGATCTTTTGTTGCAGGATTTGGCTGATCCACGCCATTTTCTCCAGGAGTGCTGGCGAGTCTTAAAAGAGGGTGGTTTATTAAGTTTTAGTTATCTTGGCCCGGATACTGGAAAAGAATTGCGCGCCCTAGATGCTGGTGTATTGAAATTGAAAAATCTCTTAAGTCCATGGGATATGCACGATATGGGCGATGCAGTGTTAGGTGAGCGTTTTTCAGATCCTGTAATGGATATGGAATTCCTTCATTTGGACTATGAGTCAGATGTGCTTTTATTAGCGGATGCGGGAGCATTAAAACTACTTCAAACCGCCCCCACCAAAACGGTTGAAAAAGGCCTTTTGCCTCAAAAACTAACTTTAGAAGTGGTTTATGGGCACGCTTGGGCGATTGGAAAGCACCTTGCTAAAGCGCAGGACAATGTTGCTTATATTGATATAAATCAAATTGGACGCAAGACTAGGTGAGATTCTGCTTAAGTGTGAGTACTTACTATCATTTTAAGCTTTGCCAAGATTGGATGAAGCTGGGTTAACCCGGTTTGTTGTTGAGTCTAATTAACCCTATAATCACCGCTGGATGTATTGGCTTGAGACCGCATTTTGGGCATTTAGGTGGCGTTTTTTGCTGCCGTGCTCGCGACCATAAACAGAGAATAAGATGAATTTATTTGGAAAAGTCACTAGGGCTTCGCTCTATTTAGTAGCCGCCTTTGGTTCTGCTTTGGCATACGCAGTAGAAGATATGCCTGGCGGCCCTGCTGTTAATCAGCTCAATTTTGCTGCTCCAGCAACCAAAATCATGCAAGAAATCCACTGGCTTCATTGGATGATGTTGGTTATTTGCGCATTGATTTTTGTCGGCGTTTTCGGGGTGATGTTCTACTCGATTTTGAAGCACCGTAAATCATTGGGACACAAATCAGCCTCTTTCCATGAGAGCACAACGGTTGAAATTATTTGGACCGTCATTCCATTGCTCATCGTGATTGGTATGGCATTGCCAGCAACGAAAACAGTTGTTGCAATGAAAGATACAACCAATTCAGATATCACTATTAAGACTACTGGCTATCAGTGGAAGTGGGGCTACGATTACATTAAAGGCGAAGGCGAAGGCATTAGCTTTTTATCCACCCTTTCAACATCACGTGAAGCCATTAACAACTTGGCACCTAAATCAAATACCTATTTGATGGAAGTTGACAATGAAATGGTTGTGCCAGTTGGCAAGAAAATTCGTTTGATTACGACTGCTAACGACGTTATCCATGCTTGGACTATTCCAGCATTTGGCGTCAAGCAAGATGCGATTCCAGGATTTGTTCGTGACACTTGGTTCAAAGCAGACGCTATCGGTACTTTCCGTGGGCAATGTTCTGAGTTGTGTGGCGCTGAGCATGCTTTCATGCCTATCGTTGTAAGGGTGGTGTCACAAGAGGACTACACCAAGTGGGTTGAAGGTAAGAAAAAAGAAATGGCTGCTACCTCTGATGATCCAACAAAGGTTTACACCTTGGATGAACAAAAAGAGCGTGGCGCAAAAGTATATGCATCTAATTGTGCAGCTTGTCATCAGCCTAACGGTAAGGGCGCTGGCGCATTCCCAGCTCTTGATGGCAGCAAAGTGGTGAATGGTCCGAAGGATGGCCAGTACAACATTTTGATCAACGGTAAAAATGCAATGCCGAAATGGGCTGGCGTGATTCCTGATGGCGATATTGCCGCAGTAATGACCTACACCCGTAACTCATGGGGTAATAAAACGGGTGATGTGATTCAGACCCAAGAAATTATTACCGCACGTGGCGGCAAGTAATCCATTAACTAATACAGATAAAACGAAACCGGAGTAATCCATGAGCACAGTCTCTACTACTATTGACCACGGACACGATCACGCGCACGACGATCACACACCACACGGTTGGCGCCGTTGGTTGTTTGCGACCAATCACAAAGATATCGGTACGATGTATTTGATCTTCTCATTTATCAGCTTATTGGCTGGTGGTGTGATGGCCTTAGGCATCCGTTTGGAATTATTCCAACCAGGTTTGCAGTTCTTCCGTCCTGAGTTCTTCAACCAGCTCACCACTATGCACGGTTTGGTGATGGTGTTCGGTGCGATCATGCCAGCCTTCGTAGGTTTTGCTAACTGGATGGTGCCCTTGCAAATTGGCGCATCTGATATGGCATTTGCGCGTATGAATAACTTTAGCTTCTGGATTCTTCCGGTAGCAGCAACTTTATTGTTTAGTTCCTTCCTGGTTCCTGGTGGCGCGCCATCAGGTGGCTGGACAATTTATGCTCCATTGACTTCGCAAATGGGCCCTGGAATGGATATGGCAATTTTTGCCCTCCATTTATTAGGTGCTTCTTCCATCATGGGCTCGATCAACATCATCGTGACTATTTTGAATATGCGCGCTCCTGGCTTGACTTTGATGAAGATGCCAATGTTCTGCTGGACTTGGTTGATTACTGCGTATTTGTTGATCGCTGTGATGCCTGTATTAGCTGGCGCAATCACCATGGTTCTGACTGACCGTCATTTTGGAACTTCATTCTTCTCTGCTGTTGGTGGTGGCGATCCAATCATGTTCCAGCATATTTTCTGGTTCTTTGGTCACCCAGAGGTTTACATCATGATTCTTCCTGCATTCGGAATCGTTAGTGAAATCGTTCCAGCATTCTCTAGAAAAACATTGTTTGGTTATAGCTCCATGGTTTATGCAACCTCGTCTATTGCGATCTTGTCATTTATCGTTTGGGCTCACCATATGTTTGCAACTGGTATGCCTGTAACTGGCCAGTTGTTCTTTATGTATGCCACGATGTTGATTGCTGTTCCAACAGGCGTGAAGATTTTTAACTGGGTTGCAACAATGTGGAAGGGTTCAATGACCTTTGAAACTCCAATGTTGTGGGCGATCGGCTTTATCTTCGTCTTTACCATGGGCGGCTTTACTGGTTTGATCTTGGCATTGGCCCCGATTGATATTGGCGTTCAAGATACCTATTACGTTGTTGCGCACTTCCACTATGTACTGGTGGCGGGCTCCTTGTTTGCAATGTTTGCTGGCTTCTACTTCTGGTGTCCAAAGTGGACCGGTTACATGGCCAATGAAACCCATGGCAAGATCCATTTTTGGACCTCCATGATTTTCTTTAATATCACCTTCTTCCCAATGCACTTCTTGGGTCTGGCAGGTATGCCACGTCGCTATGCAGACTACCCAACACAATTTGCTGATTTCAACATGATTGCTTCAATCGGCGCGCTGGGCTTTGGTTTATCGCAAGTATATTTCTTGGTCTTTGTTGTGATGCCAGCGTATCGCGGTCAAGGCCAAAAGGCTGGAATGAAGCCATGGGATGGCGCAAAAGGTTTGGAGTGGACTATTCCTTCACCAGCTCCACACCATACTTTTGAAACACCGCCTAGTGCAGAGCAGATGCGTGAAGCAGGAATTTAATTCCCCTGCTAAGCAAGCCCTAACTGCGAATAACCGCAGATTAGGGTTTGTTCTTTTAAGCATAGTCATCGCCTTTTTTATTGGTATTGTGATTAAACGGAGCTTTTTGGGTTAACGCCTGCTGATTACGATGGTTTCTACTCAATCACTCAATCGCCAGATTTTATTAAAGCTCTTAATTGCAGCGGTGATGATGTTTGGCTTTGGTTACGCTTTAGTTCCTATGTATAAGGCTTTGTGTGAAGTCACTGGAATTAATGTAGTTACCAATAAAAATGATTATGGTGTCAGAGCATTTAGTCCGAATAAGGTTGGCAACACTCAGGTTAACTATGCCCGTACTGTGACCATTGAATTTGATTCGAATAGTCGCGGACCTTTTACCTTTAAGCCAGTGAAAAACTTCTTAGAAGTACATCCTGGCGAAATGACGGAAATTGTTTACGAAGTTACTAATAACCTTACGCGTACTGTGCGCGCACAAGCCATTCCGAGTTATGCGCCCAAGAGTGCAACAGAGTTTTTTACTAAATTAGAGTGTTTTTGTTTTCAGGAGCAAACGTTAGCGGCTAAGGAAACTAAGAAGATGCCGGTAGTCTTTGTGATTGATGCAGGCTTGCCTGATGATGTGAAAACAATTACTTTGTCGTATACGTTTTTTGAGTTGGGCTTGGGTGGCACACCTCCTGCCCCTAAATCAAAGATCGCTTCATGAAAAAGAAAAGTAGTTTTATGCAGTCTATGAAGGCCGTGATGTGGGGTTTTCTGGGGGTGCGTAAAAAATCAGGTTTGCAGGAAGATGTAGCTTCACTTAGTTTTGTTCACATTATCATTGCAGGAGTCATTGGCGCCTTGATTTTCATGGCCGTCCTGTTGTTGATAGTGAAAGTAGTTGTTTCCCATTGATTATTTTTTGATTGAATAGAGAGAATAAGATGTCATCCAATTCAACCCCATACTATTTCGTCCCAGCACTATCTAGGCATCCAGCCATGGCAGCGATTGGTTTAATTGCTTTTGCTTTCGGAATGTCTGGCTGGGTTAACCATACCTCCTGGGGCGCCCCCCTGAGCTTGGCTGGTGTGGCATGGATTCTGTTCGTGCTCTACAGCTGGTTCGGCGATACGATTGCTGAATCGAATTCTGGCAAGTATGGCGTCAATGTAGACGTTTCTTATCGCTGGTCGATGGCATGGTTCATCTTCTCTGAGATTATGTTCTTTGGTGCTTTCTTTGCAGCTCTGTTCTATGCGCGCAATATTGCGATGCCTTGGATGGGTGATGTTGAGAGCAAACTCATTTGGCCTAATTTCCAAGCTGTTTGGCCAAATGATGGCCCAGCTGGTTTGGTTGAGAAATTCACCACCATGGGTCCATGGCCAATCCCAACAATCAATACTTTGTTGTTGCTCAGCTCTGGTGTCACCATTACTTATGCACACCATGCATTGGTTGAGAACCATATGAAGAAAGCCATCATTGGCTTGGCGGTAACTGTTGGCTTAGGCTTTATCTTCTTGTGTTTCCAAGGTTACGAGTACTACCATGCTTACCATGAGCTCAACCTGAAGTTGACCTCTGGTATCTATGGCTCAACCTTCTTCATGTTGACGGGCTTTCATGGCTTCCACGTATTCCTTGGTGGCACGATGTTGGCAATTGTTTTGCGTCGTATGATTCGTGGCGACTTTACTTCTAAGCATCATTTTGCTTTTGAGGGCGCTGCTTGGTACTGGCACTTTGTTGACGTTGTCTGGCTTGGTCTGTACATCGCTGTTTACTGG
>CAILON010000436.1 GCA_903835865.1 uncultured beta proteobacterium | reverse complement strand
TGATTTCTTTTGACTTGGGGATTAAAAATGATCCAACCGTTATTTCGTTCTTATTCAGAGATCCTGTCGAAGAAATCATCTATCTTCATAAGCAAATCACAGTTCCTCAAGGAGAAACTCCTGATGAATATGTTCACTACTTGCTGGACAGGGAAACAAGAAACGTACCTATTGCTTTGCCTCATGATGCAGGTACTGCTGGTCGATATACACTGACAGAACAGTCAGTACGCGAAGTTTTTGAGGACAATTACAGCTTGAATTGCATTCCTGGTGCAATTTTGAACCCTCCAAACGATCAAGGTAAGGTCACCAACCATATTTCCTACGGAATTAACACCATGCGGGTAGGAATGGAGCGTAATACGTTCTTGATTAATGAGACTTGCATTGATTTTCTGGATGAGGCAAGAAATTACGCCATTGATGAGGCTGGAAAGTTCATTGGTAAAGACGATCACATAGATTCTGCCCGTATTGGTATACTCGCTTTAATTCAAGGGCATGGTGAATCAATGGTTAGCCGTGCTAATTCTTTCCAGAAACGCCGACCAGAGGCTTTGGATGGTAAAGTCCAGCGCATATAGGATACAAAATGCTTGATAAACAAAATCTGATCGTTCCTTACATTGAAGCGCCTGAAGGCAATAAGGGAATTGAGTTCCAGGTTGCCCATGAGGTGTATCTCAAAATGGTTGATTACTTGCGATTGACGCAAGCTAAAAACACCTTCAACCGGCTTTCTGATTACCACTATCTGAATATTGCCGTAAGCAACTCTACCGAGCCAATTCGCGGCATTGATTACATCCACCCGGTGGTTACTCCTGGTGTTGACTACGCTACCGCCATCATTACCAAGTGTTTGATGCCTAATGGCAAGGTTAACTTTGAGTTTGAGCGTTTCAGTGAATCCGATAGCGAACAAGCTCATCAGTCAACTGAAATGGTCAAGTACATGCTTAACAGCAAGAACGACTCCTACCAAGTTATCCGTGATTGGGCGCAAGACTCCTTGTTGCACAAGAACGGTATTGTTATGGTGTCTCCTGTACGGGAACCCATTACCCAATACAAAGAAGTAACCGGCACCAAAGATCAACTGCGTGTTTTTGAGACAATGGCTGGTGAAAAAGGTCTTGTTGCCAAGCGTCAAGAGATGAAACTGGCTGATGTTGACCTGCAAGGAGCCATGCAAGCAGCCGCTGCCGGTGGAATGCCTTCTGGTCAAGCAATATCTGATGCCTTGGATAAGAACAAGGTCTATAAAGCAAAGTACAAACTTACTGGTTACTCGACAACTGTCCGAGTTAAGCATGTAGCCCAACATTACTTTGTATGTAATCCTACAATCTCTAATATACAAGATCAGGACTTTGTTGGGTTCTATGATCCAATGACTATCCATGAATGCAAAGCTCAGTTTCCTTATGTGGATCTTGAAAAACTTGCCGATCATGCTGCTTACGGCCCTGCGGGTGCTTATCAAGCTGGCGCTCTTGAAAATGATCTTGCTCTTCATGCTCGGGATTCGACGCCTGTTCCTGGGCAAGGCGTAGTAGCCTCTGCCGGTGCAGACCGTTACAGCCGGGTGATCATGTTGACCACCGCCTGGATCCGCAAGGATGTGGACAATGACGGCGAAGAAGAAATCATTGAGGTTTGCTATTCTGGCTCGTATGTTCTGTACGTCAAAGAAGTAGACTTTATTCCTTTGGCCTCCATGTGTCCCAAGCCAATTACGGGTAACTTCTTTGGTTACTCCTTGGCTGAACGCTTGGTTCCCATGCAGGAATACGCCACTTCTATTGCTCGTGCCGAGATGGCGTTTGCAATGCAGTCGTCTACGCCTCGTATTGGCGTGAACCCTGAATTCATTGACGCAGAAGAAATCCAGCGTGGTGTAAGCGCCATGTTTATCTTGGATCGCAAGTTCGATCCTAATAAGCATGTATTCCAATTTGCACCTATGCAGGGTAATCTGGCTTACGTTGAATCGTCTATGCAGCGCTTTGAAGCTGACAAGATGGCAATGATCGGAATGACCAGCCCAGGCGATGTGATGAACCCTGAAGTCATGAAAGATGGCAACAGCGGATTCAAACTGCAACTGGCTATGGGGCCAAACCAGCTTATCCAAGATGAGATGGTAAAGAACTGCGCTATTGGTCTGCGTGATGTGATCTACATCGTTTGGAAGACTCTTGTTCAGTATTCAGACGATTACAACATCCAGCAATTGGCTAATGCCTGCAAGCAAGGCAAACCATTCATGGATGCAATCTCCATTGAAAACTTTGAGTTCATTGACCGTCGAATGATTAACATAGATATGGCTCTTGGGTTCCTGTCTGATGAAAACCGTCTTACTCGTCAACAATTGATTACTCAGACTCAAGGTGCATTTTCTGCTGCAATGATGCAGATTGA